>JBPCMC010000512.1:0-6796 GCA_051002645.1 Thermomicrobiales bacterium | reverse complement strand
TCCCCGGCCTCTCGGCGTCCGTCGCCATGCATCGAGGTAGCGGCGTGGTAGCGGAGGGCGGTTCGAGCACCGCCCCTACGCCGATGTTCACATCGCTGATCCCCGCTCACTGGAGCGTATCAGGCTTCAGCCCTCCACCATGTTCCCTCGCGTTTGCCCTCATGTCAGCACGGTGGATTTGACAAGTCACGTCCCACGATGCAACGGTATCACACCCTAATGGAACACCGATAGCGGTATCATACCTGTGGGACTTCGCTTCGGCACAATGGGAGGGAGTACATGTACATCTTTTCGGCCCTCGCGGCCTGCTGCACGTTGGCGGTCGTCGCTTTGCTTGCCATCATCGCACGCAATTACGCGCGCTATCGGGGTGGTCGGATGCCGCGACAGACCTACGTGCGGGATTGCCTGAGCAATGCGGGCATCGCCCTCGTTGCGGCTGCCATTGTGCTGCTCAGGCTCGGCAGCCTCGTCGCGCCTGCCGTTGCTATGATTATCTGGCCCGCTGGTTTGGTCTCTTTCTGCGCCGGTGTTGTCTGCGTTGCGACCGGCTTTGGCCTGCTCGTGCGGGAGAATCGACAGCGGGCCTGAGCGCATCGGGAAGAGCGTTTCTGATCTCATGCATAACCCAGTTTTCCCGGTGGCGGCGGGCTTTAGCCTGCCGAATGTCGCTGTGGCAGGCGGGTGAACACGAACGACTCAATCCGATAATGGGTCGGTGATGGCAGGCTTCCAGCCTGCCATCACCGGGTTTTCCGCTACTTGTCCGCGCTTATGTCCCGATAGTTGATCGCTGATTCGTTCTGCCAACCCCCGGCACGCAACCTGCGACGAATCGACATCGTAAAGTACGTACAGCAGATCTCTTCTATCTCTCACCCAAACTGCTGCAATTGAGTTCACCGTATGGTAATATCCGCATAGAGTGACCTCCCTCCGTTACGGCAAAGGAGCAGGCTGATGGCCACCCTCACTGCCATCGCACCGCTGACCGACCACCGCACCGCCGGACTCAGCGACGAAGATGCGATTAAGATTACCGAACTGATCCTCCGCACGCGCGAGATCGACGAGCGGATGTGGGCACTGAACCGACAAGGCAAGGTGCCATTTGTTGTGCCCTGCCGGGGGCAGGAGGCGGCGCAAGCGGGCGCGGGCTGGGCGCTCGACCCCGCCAAGGACTGGCTCTTCCCGCATTACCGCGATCTCGCGCTCGCCCAGCGCTTCGGCTTCACGGTGGACGAGCTCTTCCTGATGTTCTTCGCCAAGGGGACGGACCTCATCAGCGGCGGGCGGCAGATGACGCACCATTTCGGCTCGCAGGCGCGGCATGTCGCCTCGATCTCCGCGCCCCTGGGCACGCAAATTCCCCATGCCGTCGGCGGTGCGTACGCGATGCGGCTGCAAGGCATAGAGGACGCGGTGACGCTGACGTGCTTCGGCGAGGGGACGAGTAGCAAGGGCGACTTCTACGAGGCGTGCTCGCTCACCGCCCTGCACAAACTGCCGGTGATCTTCTTCTGCGAGAACAATCGGTACGCGATCTCCGTGCCGATGGAGAAGCAGTCGCCCGTCCCGAACGTCGCGGATCGCGCGGCGGCCTTCGGCTTCCCCGGCGTGACCGTGGACGGCACCGATCCCTTCGCCATCTATGCCGCCGTACGGGAGGCGCGGGCGCGCGGTGTGGCGGGCGAGGGGCCGACACTGGTCGAGGCAAAGATATACCGCCTCCCACCGCACACCTCGGACGACAATGACATGACTTACCGCACGCGCGAGGAAGTGCGCCAGGCGGAGGAGAGCGAACCCGTCCGCCGCATCGTCCAATATGTCCAGGAGCGCGGCCTGATCTCGGAGGACGACATCGCGGCGATGCGCGCGCGCTTCCGCGCGGAGATCGCGGCGGCTGTGACGGCAGCGCAGGCCGCACCCGAACCCGATCCGGCAACAGTCGGCGACCGCGTCTACGCACCCGTCGAGGAGGCAGCCCGATGACGGTATCCACGCGCTCAGATATCGAGAAAGACCTTACCGAGGTCGCCGCCGCCCCGAACCGCGCAGACGCGACCGAGCCACACGATGACCACGACGAACACGGCCCCGTCGCCCACGGCCTCTTCTCCCCGCCGACCGGCGCGGCCGGGAACGACAGTCGCACCGGGCCGACGATGATCGAGGCGATCAATCAGGCGCTCGCGGAGGAGATGGCGCGCGACACCCGCATCTTCCTGCTCGGGGAGGACATCGGGCCGCGCGGCGGCGTCTTCGGCGCGACGAAAGGGCTGATCGAACGGTTCGGCCCGGCGCGCGTGGTTGATACGCCGATCGCCGAGAGTGGCTTTACGGGCTTCGCCATCGGCGCGGCAATGCTCGGCAGCGTGCCGATCATCGAGATTCAGTTCGCGGATTTCATCTATTCGGCGCTGGAACAGATCTTCAGCGAGATGGCGAAGTTGCATTACCGCTCGAACGGCGATGTCCGCCTGCCGATTGTCGTACGCGCCCCGATCGGCGGTGGCGTCCACGGCGGCTTCTATCACTCGCAGTCACCGGAGAATCTCTTTGTCATGCCCGGCCTGAAGGTGGCGATGCCCTGCACGCCGTCCGACGCGAAGGGGATGCTCAAGGCGGCGATTCGCGACCCGAATCCGGTCATTTTCTTCGAGCACAAGCGGCTCTACCGCTCGCTGCGCCAACTCCTGCCGGAGGGCGATGTCGTCATCCCTCTCGGCGTGGCGCGGGTCGCCCGCCCCGGCACGACGCTCTCCATTATCACCTACGGCGCGACGGTCCATGAAGCGGTCAAAGCGGCGGACGGCCTGCTGGCGGACGGGATCGACGCCGAAGTGCTCGACCTGCGCACGCTCCAGCCGTATGACAAAGAGGCGATCCTCGCGACGGTGGCGAAGACGCATCGCGCGCTCGTCGTCCATGAGGCGAGCAAGACCAACGGCTTCGGCGCGGAACTGGCAGCCTTCATCGCCGACGAAGCGTTCATGGATCTCGATGCGCCCGTCCGCCGCCTTGCCGCGCCGGACTCCCCCGCCATGCCCTATAATCACCTGCTAGAATCTGCATATCTGGTTGACGCGGCAAAGATCGCTGTCGCGATACGCGAACTCGCGGCATTTTAGCGGAATAGAAGGGGAGTAGAACGCATGGCAGAGGCACACGGCAGCGGCGCTGCGACGATGGCACGGCCCGGCTTGTCGCCGGTCACCTTCCCCCAACTCGGCGAGTCGGTGGTGGAGGGGACCGTCCTCCAGTGGCTCGTCAAGGTCGGCGACACCGTCGAGGAAGACCAGTTGCTCACCGAGATCGAGACGGAGAAGGTCGTCGCCGAGATCCCGTCGCCCTTCAAGGGCGTCGTCAAGGAGTTCGCCGTCGAGATCGGCCAGACCGTGCCCGTCGGGACGACGCTCCTCTGGGTCGAGACCGATGCGGCTGCGGCGGCGGAAGCGGCCAACGCGCCCACCGAAGCGGTCGTCGTGGCAGAAGTGACGAAGTCCGACCCTGAGACGGACAACGCCACGACACAGATGGAACAGGCGCCCGAGCCGCCGGCGCCACAAACGCACGCAGCCACGGCCCCGACCGCGCAGAGCAACGGCGCGAAGGCATACATCGAGTCCGCCGACGCGAGCAAAATGTACTCCCCCGCCGTGCGCAAACTGGCGATGGAGTTCAGCATCGACCCGGCGACGGTCAAGGGCACCGGCGCGGGCGGCCGCGTGACGCGGGAAGATATGATGAAGGCCCACGCCGCACAAGGGAGTGCTGAGTCGAACGCGCCGAGCGCTGAGGTCGCCCCCGCCACCGAAACGACTGCTGCTCCGGCTACCCCGGCACAAGCCCCGACGCCTGCACCCCAGCCCGCCGCGCAACCCGCACCCGCCGCTCCCACTCAGTCCTCAGTCCTTAGTCCTCAGCCCTCCGGTGATTTGATCCCGATGACGGCGATCCGCCGCCGGACGGCGGAGGCGCTCACCAAAGCGGCGCAGACGATCCCGCAGGCGGCTTCATGGGTCGAGGCGGATGTGACGGAGCTCGTCACGCGGCGCGAGGCGGAGAAGAAGGGCTTCCTTCAGCGCGAGGGCGTGCCGCTCACGTACCTGCCATTCTTCGTCATGGCGGGGCTCGCCGCCATCCGCCAGTACCCGATCATTTCTTCGCGCTGGACAGACGAGGGAATCCGGCTGATGCGGCAGGTCGGCTTCGGCATCGCCGTCAGCACGGACGACGGCCTGCAAGTGCCCGTCATCCACAACGCGGGCGACTACTCGATCACCGGCCTCGCCAAGCGGATGCACGACATCATCACCCGCGCGCGGGACGGCAAGCTGAAGATCGACGATATCCAGGGTGGCACGATCACGCTGACGAACCCCGGTTCCTTTGGCTCGTTCGCAACGATGGCGATGGTCAGGCCGAACGAGGCGTGCATCTACTCGGTGGACGCGATCATCGAGAAGCCGGTCGTGCGCAATGGCGGCATCGCCATCCGCTCGATCGTCACACTTGGCATCACCTTCGATCACCGCATCTTCGACGGGCGCGAGGCGGTCCTCTTCCTCAACGCCGCGAAGAAATGGCTGGAGGAGGAAGCGGCTACCGCCGCTCTGTAAAGTGATTCTCATCTCCTGCGCAGCGATAACCTGATTCGTGCGGGCGGTTCTCGAACCGCCCGCACGTTTGCGTGGATTGCCCGGTGAGCTGAGCCATCGCCATGTGTTCCCGATGCTGTGTCCTACAGCGAATGAGCGCGCGATACTGACAGGTCAAACCTAGCCAAGGCATACCCTCGCGTCGGTTTGCACTGGCGCAGGCAAATCGTAATGTTCGCCGTACATCATCCACACCGGAGATCGTCATGCCTGGTCCTGTAGCGCCGCTGGGTCGATGGAGAACACGTCCCAGAGGTGTCCGTCGAGATCGGAAAAGCTCCGCCCGTAGATGAACCTTGGTCGTTGGGCTCGTTCGCACGCTGCCCGCCCGCCGCGAGCGCCTTGTCGACCAGCTCGTCAACCCGCTGCCTGCTGTCGACGCGCAGCTGCAGGGCCACCTCGGCGCTGCTGGCGTCGGCGATGGCCCGCTTCGTGAAGGTCTTGAACATCGACGCTGCTACCAGATTCACGTACCCATCGTCGCTAATGACGAGGGCGTTGAGGTGCTCGGTCGCGAACCGCGAATCGAACGAAAACCCCAGCGCGGCGAAGAAACGGGTTGCCGTGGCAAGGTCCTGCACGGGGAGGTTGACAATGAGCGTCGTGGACATCAGTCGTCTCCATTCTGCGTACGTCGAATAGCTGCACACGCGAGGTAGTCGTTCAGCAACGGCCCTGATCGACAATCTTCTGTCCGCGTTGCTGCCATGGTTACTGCACATGGACGCCGGGTATGGTCTGGCTTCGTCTGGATAGGTTTTCCTTCATCACCCATCCGTGGATTGTCAGTGACCGTACGGCTTTTTATGACAGCGATCGACCGGGCATATCGCACCAATGATGCGAAGGCGATTTACACGCTTTTTACAGATCGTTCGTGCCGCAAATTATGTGTCCTATACTGTTGATAGCCCACCCTTCCACCGAGCGTAAAAGAGGCCGGGAAGCGCACGAAAGGGAGCATGGCAGGGGAAAACGCGGTGGCTCCCGCAGTGCCCACAGGCGAAACGCGAGCCGCATGTATCTCCATCGCCTGCTCCTTCCCTCTCTCCCTCGATTCGCGTTCGCGGGCAGGTAGCTGCGGCGGCGGCGCTGCTTCAGAAACGTTTTACAGATATTCGCTACGATGGAACGAAGGTTGCCAAGGGGTGCGGAACGGGACACGGGCACCGACTGGGACAGAGGGGACACCACCAAAGGGGCACGCCGATGGTCGCATCGCTCGAACCAACCGCCGCGACACCGAATGAATTCGCACCACACGCCGACGATCTTCGCCCCGCTTGCGCGCACATCCGCAACCAGCGTATTGCCGTGTGGCACGCCCGCTGGAAGGATACGGCGCGCGGCCGGCGCTACAGCGGCGACAAGCGCGATCTGCGCATCGACTTCCTGCGCGGCTTCGCGGTGCTGGCAATGATTGCGGACCACCTCGGCGGCGACCCCTCTTGGCTCTACAACCTCACCGGGGGCAACAAGTTCCTCTTTTCCGCCGCCGAGGGCTTCGTCTTCATCTCCGGCCTCGTGATGGGCATCGTCTATGCGGGCATGATCGCCAGGAGCGGCATCGGCCCGGCGATGTGGAAGGCGCTACGGCGGGCGGGCAGCCTCTACATGCTCACCGTCATCCTCACCCTCTCGTTCGTCACGCTCTCGTATCTCACCAAGATGCCCTGGGTCGCGGGCGTCCACGTCGCCGATCCCGCTACGCGCCTCGTGGAGTGGCTCTTCCTCCATCGCGCCTTCTATCTGACCGATGTGATCCTGATGTACACCCTGCTCGTCGCGGTCGCACCGCTCGCCTTCCTGCTGCTCGTCAACAAACGGACGCCCGTGCTCCTGGCCGGATCGTGGCTCCTCTGGGCGGTCTATCAGCGCTGGCCGGATCAGGCGACGATCCCGTGGACAATCCAGGACAACTCGGTCTTCCACCTCGCGGCATGGCAGGTGCTCTTCTTCACGGGGCTGGTGATCGGTTACCATCGCGAGCGGATCGCGTCGTGGGCGCGGCGCATCCCGATGATGCCCTATCTGACCGCCTTGACCGTGCTGTGCGCGGGGCTGATCTGGTTCCATCGCAACAGCGCGGCGATCCTCTCCCGCTTCTCGCCCGATGGCGACCCCACCGC
>JBPCMC010000511.1:0-7340 GCA_051002645.1 Thermomicrobiales bacterium | reverse complement strand
CGTTCGGGCTTATGTCAAAGCTGATGGTCGTTCCCACCCAGTCCCCGAACGGCTCGGACGCCGCAAGGACGGTCCATCGCACGACCGACGGCCGCTCTGCCTCGTCTACTCGCATGACGACTGAGTGCTTGTCGTCGTTGTCATAGACGAACGTCAGCTCGCCGCCTGTCAGGCCGGAGCCGCTCGCCTTCATCCACCAGCCAGTGAGGCCCGAAGGTGTGGTCAGCGCGTCGAAAACCGCGTCTGCTTGCGATGTGAAGGAGAGTGTCGCCTCGAAGTCAGCGTCCATCGTACCTGGTGCCTCTAACGTGGAGGTGAAGCCGGTGTCTGTCATTTCCTGTGCCCCTTTCCGGGTCCGATAAGTCCATCAGGGCTCTTCTACAACGAATCGCTTGTACAAGCGACTGATTGTATTCTAGCATGGCACTGAGCCGCTGTCAAGAGGATGTGACCTGATACTCTTTCGCGATAGCAGGGGCGTGATACTCTGCGTACGAGATACGCGCGCAGCCATCTATGCCAGGCGATCCTCCGCTGAGCGCATGTCGGCGGGCGCAGCGTGAGAGCCCCCTGGGCAGCATGGGTAGTATGGGCGGATGAGGCGAGTAAATCCCCGCTGGCAGCCGCCATGCTATACTTTTGTCAATGGAATGGTTTGGGTCCGGCACAGCGTCAGGGCGCGGGGTACGTCCTGCTGTCGTAGCCGGGCCGTCAAGGAGGGTTCCCCCGTTCAATGAGCGCTGAAGTGTGGAGGACGATCGCCGGGCTGGCGATGCTTGCCCTGATCGTCTTTCTGAATGCCTATTTCGTCGCGACTGAATACGGTCTCGTCGCCTCCCGTCGCAGCCGGATCGAACAACTTGCCACCGAGGGGAATAGTCGCGCGCGGTGGGTGAAGGGCGCGCTGAACAACCTCAACCCGTACATCTCCGCCACCCAGATTGGTATCACCATCGCCGGGCTCGCCCTCGGCTATCTCGGTGAGCCGGTCGTCGCGAAATTAATCGAACCCGCCTTTGCCTGGCTCCCGGCTAATCTGCCGGTCATCTCGGCACATGTCATCGCGGTAATCTTCTCCTTCCTGCTCGTCACCTACGTGACGGTACTGATGAGTGAGCTGCTCCCGAAGCGCATCGCCATCCAGAACCCGGAGCGGATGGCGCTCCTGGTTATTGGCCCGATCCGCGTCTTCCTCGTCGTTTTCCGGCCGCTGATTGTGGTGCTCAATAATAGCGCCAATTTCCTGCTCAGTCGCCTCGGCCTTGCCGATACGGGAGAGCGCGGCACCTACTCCGAGGAGGAGTTGCGCATTCTCGTCCGCGAGAGCGAGCAGGCCGGGACGCTCGAACGGGGCGAGCGCGAGCTGATCGACCGCGTCTTCTCCTTCGCCGACAAGGAGGCGCAGCAAGTGATGGTGCCGCGCACGCAGGTTGTCGGCATCGAGATGCAGACGCGTGTCGTCGATGTCGCGCCGCAGGTGGCGACGAGCACCTACACCCGCTTCCCCGTCTACGAGGAGAATCTCGACACGATTCACGGCATGGTCCATGTCAAGGACATCATCGCGGCGGTCGGTTCCGGGCGGGGCGAGAGCGAAATCCGCGCGATCATGCGGCCCGTGCTGGTGGTGCCGGAATCGGTGCATATCGACGATCTGATGTTGGAGATGCGCCGCAAGCATACGCACATGGCGATCCTCGTCGACGATTACGGCGGCACGGCGGGCCTCGTGACGATGGAGGACCTGATCGAGGAGTTGGTCGGCGATATCGAGGACGAGTTCGACTCCGCCGCGCCACAGTTAAAGCGGAATGCCGACGGCAGCATTACTGTGGATGGGCGTACGCCGATCAGCGACGTGCGCGGGATGGTGGCGCTCGGCGACGTGGACGACGGCTACGAGACGATTGCCGGGTACGTCCTCGACCGTATGGGCCGCATTCCGAAGGCGGGCGACAGCGTCGACACCGAGCACCTGCATATCCGCGTCGATCGCATGGATCGCTTGCGCATCGCGCAGGTGACGATCTCCCCGACAGACGGCGCCGCGCGCCCCGCGTCCGATGACGAGGCCGCTGACTGATAGGTCTGCATTCCCCCGCGATGTGACGGCGTAGCATACAACCGCCTACCCCCGCTATATGTTCAACGGGGGAGTGATCCGGCAGCGACGTTTCCGAGTACATAGTAAACAGCAGGCAGTTGGAGCAGGCAGCGAGCAGCGAGCAGCGATGCGTACCGATCTCTCACGATTTATGATGAGCAACAGGCGGCGCGCGGCAATCGACAACCGGCGCGTATTGCTGCTCGCTGCCCACTGCCCACTGGCGGCTTCCCCATGACATGGCCGCGTGCGCTCGACCGGTACGAGAGCGATCTCGCGCGCCCGGTCGCGCTGGAGGGGGGCACGCGCGTTGTTGGCACGACGCTCGCGGACGCCTACGAGGCGTGCCGGCTCGTGACCCGCCATCACGCGCACGCCTTCTACTTTTCCATCCGCTTCCTGCCACCGGAGAAGCGGCGGGCGATCTGGGCGATCTACGCCATCTGCCGGTATTCGGACGATCTCGTGGACCGCGCGCCCGCCACCGCCACGCCTGCCGACCTGCTCGCGCGGATCGACTGGTGGGAGGCGCGGCTGCGCGCGATGGACACGAACCTGCCGATCATCCGCGCCTTCGCCGACGCGCAGGTGCGATTCGGCATCCCCACCGACCCATTATGGGATTTACTCGCCGGTATGCGCATGGACCTCACCCATGCCCGTTACGCGACGTGGGAGGATCTGCGCCGCTACTGCTACTGCGTCGCGAGCACGATCGGCCTGCTCTGCACGCCGGTGCTCGGCTACGATGGCGCAGCGGAGACGCTCGACTACGCGGCGAATCTGGGCGTCGCGATGCAATTGACAAACATCCTGCGCGATGTCGGCGCGGACGCCGCGATGGGTCGCATCTATCTCCCGCAGGACGAGATCGCCGCCTTCGGCTACGGTGAGGAGCAGATCGCTGCCGGGGTGGTGGACGCCGCCTTCCGCCGCCTGATGGCCTTCCAGATCGCCCGCGCGCGCGCGTTATATCAGGAGAGCACCCCCGGCATCGCCCGCCTCCACCGCACCGGGCAATTGCCCGTGCAGGCGGCGGCGACCCTCTATGGCGGTATCCTCGGCCGCATCGAGGCGATTGATTATCATGTCTACACCCACCGCGCCGCCCTCTCCAAATGGGATAAAATCGTCCGCCTCCCCGCCATCTGGTGGCAGGCCCGCACGCTCGACCGGGCGTAGCCTCTCAACGGCTTTTCCCCATCTGTTACACTGCTTCCATGGACCGCGATCATGGCGGCGCAACAGGAGAAATCGCGATGGCAGCGCCGAAGGCCATACCCTACCCGCATATCGTCCGCAACCCGGAGATCCTCGCCGGCGAGCCGACCATCGCGGGTACCCGCATCGCGGTGCGCAATATCATCGAACGGTCCCGCTATCTCCCCGCTATTGATGAATTGTGCGAGACGTATCCGACGATCTCGCGCGAAGAGGTCGAGGAAGCATTCGCGTTTTATGACGATCATCGCGCCGAGATCGACCGCTATATTGCGGAAAACGACGCGGCGATGATTTCCGACGATTGGTAGAGTCTCCACCACTCGTCTATCTCGATGAGTGCGTGCATGTCGGCCTGACAGGATTGCTGCGGCTGCGCGGATTCGCTGTCACAACCGCACAAGATCAGGGCATGACCAGCGCGAGCGATGCCGATCAACTCGCGTATGCCACGACTCTTGGAGCGATGATCGTGACGTACAATGTCCGCCATTATCGTCTGTTGCATCTGCGGGTACGCTCGCATGGTGGTATCGTCATCCTCCCGGATTCGCGGCTGGATTGGCAGGAGATGCGCGCGGCGATGCTGCTGGACTGGGCAGCGACATTCCCCGATCATCGCTCGCGCCTTTTCCGCTGGCATGACCTCCAGCAGCGGCTCATCGGTGGCCTACGCCTCACCAGCTATAGCGAGAGTGACGTCCGCCTGGCGCTCGGGCAGATGTCGTAGTCGCCTCACGCATCCAGGTCCATCTACGAAACTACAACATATCCCTATAGCCCTTCTCATTCTGTGTGGTAGCCATTGTATGGCCTCGGCGCGGGTCGGAGAGATTGCTGGTCTGCTACGCTGCCACGCGGAGAGGAAGGAATCGCGCCGTGCATACCGTCAACCCGCTCATATTCGTGCCGATCGGTCTGGTATTGAGCGCCGCCATCGCCGTGCTTGCCTACCGGCGCGGAGCGCTCTCGCGGAGTGGGGTAGTGGGCGCGATGCTCACCGGCACTCTCCATTTCGGCTTCGGCGGGCTGACGTGGGGCCTGACGCTGATCGCTTTCTTCGTTACCGGCACGCTCCTCTCGACATACAAGGAGCGAGAGAAGGAGCCCATCGCCGCGCAGTACGCGAAGGGCGGCAGGCGCGATTTCGGTCAGACGCTTGCCAACGGCGGCATTGGCGCCGCGCTCGCCCTCTGTTTCAACCTGCATCCCACGGTCTGGCTCTTCGCGGCTTTCGTCGGCGTGATGGCGACGGTCGCGGGGGATACCTGGGCGACCGAACTCGGCGTCCTGTCGCGCCGCCCGCCGCGTTTAATCACGAGCGGGCGTACCGTCCCCGCCGGTACGTCGGGCGGCGTCACTGCACTCGGTATCGGCGCAACGCTCGCGGGCGGCCTCGCGATGGGGCTCGTCGCGTGGGGATTGGCGGCGGCCTTCGGGAGCGGCATCGGGGCGTGGTGGGTCGCGCTCATCGGCTTGGTCGCGGGGCTCGCGGGCAGCCTCGCGGACAGCGTGTTCGGCGCGACAGTCCAGGCGCAGTATTGTGACGCCATGGGCGCCATCACTGAGCAGCCGGGCGGAACCTGAACACGCGGCGTCGCGTGGATGACGAACGATGCCGTGAACCTCTTTGCCTCGCTCATCGGTGGAGCAATGGGGGCAGTGATTGGCCTGGCGCTTTCGTAGGGGCGGTGCTCGAACCGCCCTCCCCGGCCTGTAGATATGCATCGCCATCCATTGAGGCAACGGTATCGTAGCGGAGGGCGGTTCGAGCACCGCCCCTACGAATGGGAAGTTGTACCCCGCAGGCTATTCGTACCGTAGCGCGTCGATTGGCTTGAGGCTGGCTGCCCGCTGCGCCGGGTAGACCCCGAAGAATAAGCCCGTCGCCACGGCGAATGCGACTGCGATGAAAATCGACTGGATCGACACCAGCGTCGGCTGGTAGTAACGCCCCACCAGGTAGGACGCTAGCACACCGATCACCACGCCAGTCAGCGCCCCCAGGAAGCTCATCACTACTGACTCGGTGATGAACTGCGTGAGGATGTCGCGCTTCTTCGCCCCGATCGCCTTGCGGATGCCGATCTCCCGCGTCCGCTCGGTGACGCTCACCAGCATGATGTTCATGATGCCGATGCCGCCGACCAAGAGCGAGATGGAGGCGATGACGAAGAGGAAGATCTGGT
Organism: Thermomicrobiales bacterium; assembly: GCA_051002645.1. Taxonomy (GTDB): domain Bacteria; phylum Chloroflexota; class Chloroflexia; order Thermomicrobiales; family JALYUS01; genus JALYUS01. Next base: position 1,826 of record JBPCMC010000511.1, on the reverse strand, counting down.
AGGTCTTCTGGGTGTCCTTCGCCGCCTGCAACTGATCCGCCTGGTTCGTCACCTGCCAGTCGGGCGCGCCACTCTTCGTGCGGTGCTGCCCACTCAACACATCATTGGCCTCGCTAATCGCCTTGTCCACCGTGTTCGGGCTCGTCGACTTGATGTAGATAGTATCGACGATCTTGCCCGCCCCGGTCGGCGCGCCGCCCCGACCGCCGGTCAACTTGGAGAGGGCGGTCGTGATCGGGACGTCGACCTGGTTATCGAGCGAGCCGAAGCCGTTGCCGCCCTTCGCCTCCATCACCCCGATCACCTTGAAGCTCTGCCGGTTGAGCCGGATCGTCTGCCCGGTCGGGTCGACGCCGGGGAAGAGTGTACTCGCGATATTCGCGCCGAGGACGGCGACCGATTGATTGCCCGTCACGTCGGTGTCCGCGATGAACGAACCCATGACCGGGTTATAGGAGTGGACATCTGTGAATGAGGGCCAGACGCCGATTGCCGCGCCGAAGGTATTCTTGCCGTTCGCCGTGATCTGCCCGCCGCCGCGCACCTCGGGGGAGACGGCGCCACAGTCCGCGCACTGGGTCGGATCGGCGAGCGCCTCGGCATCGGTGAGCGTCAGAGTCCGGGACTGGTTGCCGGTGGCGACGCCGGCAGAGGCTTGATTGGCGCCCTGGATGGTGATCAGGTTTGTGCCGTTGCGTTCGAGGGCGGTGAGGGCCTTAGCGACGACGCCGTTGCCGTAGGCGAGCAGAGCGATGACCGAGGCGACGCCGATGATGATGCCGAGCATCGTCAGGACGGTGCGGGTGACGTTCGCCGAGAGGCTGTGCAGGGAGGAGGTGAAGCTCTCGGAGAGCGGCACACCGCCACCCTTGCCCATCGTCGGCGGCGTGCCGAGGCGGCTGATTCGCGCGCTGTCCGCCGCCAGCGCCTGATTCTGCTCGGTGATCGTCGGCTGCGCTACCGGCCGTATCGCTTGTGCCATGCTGCCCCCTTATACCCTGGCCTGCGCGAGCGGGAATGGCACGACGACGCGCCGCTCCAATTCCGTTGCTGCGTTCCGCTGCTGCTCGACGGGCTCGTCCGCGCCGAGGTAGCCGTCGCGGATGCGGATGATCCGCCGCGTGTACTCCGCAATGTCCGGCTCGTGCGTCACGAAGACCACCGTGATGCCCAACTCCGCGTTCAGCCGCTGGAAGATGTCCATCACCTCCACCGCGCTGCGCGAGTCGAGTGCCCCGGTCGGCTCGTCCGCCAGGATCAGCGTCGGGCGCATCACCAGCGAGCGGGCGATTGAGACGCGCTGCTGCTGCCCGCCCGAAAGTTCGTTCGGTTTGTGGTCCAGCCGGTCCCCGAGGCCGACCGCCTCCAGCGCATCCACGGCGCGCTGGCGGCGCTCCTCGGTCGGGACACCGGCGTAGAGCATCGGCAGCTGCACATTATCAAGCGCGGTGGTGCGTTTGACAAGGTTGTAGCTCTGGAAGACGAAGCCGATCTTCTGGTTGCGGATGCTCGCCAGGGCGTTCTCGTCGAGCGCCGCGACATCCTGACCGTCGAGCAGATACCGACCGTCCGAGGGGGTATCGAGGCAGCCGATGACATTCATGAGGGTGGATTTGCCGGAGCCGGAGGGGCCCATGATGGCGCAGAGCTCGCCGTCGGGGATGGTGAAGGTGATCCCCTTAAGAACGGGCAGGTCCCCCCCGCCCGTCTGGTAGACCTTCGTGATGTCGTGCAGTTCGATTGTCATTCTTTACTATCCCCGATGCGTGCGATGCGGTCGCCCGGTGTCGCGGTGGAATTGCCGACGATGAAGGCGTTGTCTCCCC
>JBPCMC010000510.1:0-4066 GCA_051002645.1 Thermomicrobiales bacterium | reverse complement strand
TTGGAGGCGTCGGGCTTGCGCAGGAACTCGCCGCAGACATCGAGGACGATCTTCGCGCTCATCTCCTCGGGCGGCAGGAATTTCAGGGCGAGCGCCATCGGCATGAACATCTTTTGTAGCATCCGATCCGAGATGCCGAACTTGCGATGCCACTCGCTGTAGGTGAGACCGTCCTGGCGGGCGCGGTATTCGGGCGAGCCGAAGAGCATCGGCCCGAGCGCCTTCGCCAGCGAGAGTTTTTCCGGCCAGGAGAAGTAATGGTTGTTGAAAACGGCGGGGAGCAGGTGCAGCGGCGCGGGAAACAGCCCGGTGCGGAAGGCGAACCGCTCGCCCTCCGAGAGCGTGTAGGTCAGGACGTGCTCTTTCCATAGGACGTTTTCGTAGATACCCAGTTCGCGCATCAAATCGAAGATTTCCACGTACGCGCCGAAGAAGACGTGTAGTCCGGATTCGACCCAATCGCCCTCCGCATCGCGCCACGACGAGACCTTGCCGCCGAGCAACGGGCGTTGTTCCAGCAGTTCGACCTGATACCCGGCATCCACCAATCGCTTCGCGGCGGCAAGCCCCGCCAGCCCGCCGCCACCGATAATCACTCGCTCGCGCATTTCACCATCATGCATCGTTGCTGTTCCACCCTCCGCAGGAGCCGCCGACATTCCCTACTAGTGTACCGCCCCGCGCGGGAACGGATCACTAGGCGTATCGGAATGACTGCAAAACCTTGACACGACTCGTATCAAGGTGTACGATTGGAGTGTCAAAACTACCTGGCAAACGTGTGCCTGTGTAGCATTGGGAGGCACAGGAACCGATGCAAGATAAAGGGCCACTCTATGTGATCAGCGTCGCGTCGCGGCTGCTCGCGCTCCACCCGCAGACGTTGCGCAAGTACGAGCGGGCGGGGTTCGTCATCCCCTCGCGGACGGACGGCAACCTGCGGCTTTATTCGCCGGAGGATCTCGCCCTGCTCCGTCAAGTGAAGCATCTCGTCGATGAGCGCGGCGTGAACCTTGCGGGCGTCGAACTGGCGCTGAAGGTGACGCAGCTGGCCGAGCGATTGCTCGATCTCGCGGAGCACGAGGGCAATACCGCCCGATTGCGCCGCGACGTGCAGGAAACAGCGACGATCATCCTGCGTACATTGGGAAGACCGAATACGGAGCAATGAGCAATGAGCAATGAGTGAAGCCCGATTCTCCCTACTCATTGCTCGTTGCTCGTTGCTCGTTGCTCGTTGCTGACAAACGACAAAGGAGCGAGATATGGCATTAAACCGGTTCACCGAGAAGGCGCAGGAGGCGGTACTCGCGGCGCAGGAGTCGGTGATAAGCAAGCAACAGAGCCAGGTGGAGCCGGAGCATCTGCTCGTGACGCTCCTGGCGCAGGAGGGCGGGGTCGTCCCACAAGTCTTCCTAAAACTGAACGTCAATCCCACCGCGTTGCTCGCGGAGGCCGAGGCGGAGGTGAATAAATTGCCGCGCCTCTCCTCGCCGGGCACGGCCAGTGTCTCGGGCCGGGCGCAGGGTGTGCTCGTGCGCGCCTCTGAGGAGGCAGGCAAGCTGACGGACGAGTACGTGAGCACGGAGCATCTCCTGCTGGCGATGCTCGACCCGAAGATCGGCGGCGGCGTGGAGCGGATTTTCCGCGCGCACAGTGTAACGCGGGACACGGTGTTCTCCGTCCTGAAGGCGATTCGTGGGAACCAGCGCGTCACCGACCAGAACCCGGAGGGGAAATACCAGGCGCTGGAGAAGTACGGGCGTGACCTGACGGAGATCGCCGAGCGCGGCAAACTGGACCCGGTGATCGGGCGCGACGAGGAGATTCGCCGCGTCATCCAGGTGCTTTCCCGCCGCACGAAGAACAACCCGGTGCTGATCGGCGAACCGGGCGTCGGTAAGACCGCGATCGCGGAGGGACTGGCGCAGCGGATCGTCCGGGGCGACGTGCCGGAAGGGTTGAAGGGCAAACGGATCGTCGCCCTCGATATGGGCTCGCTCGTCGCGGGGGCAAAGTTCCGCGGCGAGTTCGAGGAGCGGCTGAAGGCCGTCCTCAAAGAGGTGCAGGAGAGCGAGGGGAACATCCTCCTCTTCATCGACGAGCTGCACACCGTGGTCGGCGCGGGCGCGGCGGAGGGCGCGATGGACGCCGGCAACATGCTCAAGCCGATGCTCGCACGCGGCGAGTTGCACACCATCGGCGCGACGACGCTGAACGAGTACCGCAAGTACATCGAGAAGGACGCCGCGCTCGAACGACGCTTCCAGCCGATCGTCGTTGATGAGCCAAATGTGGAGGACACCATTTCGATCCTCCGTGGTCTGCGCGAGCGGTACGAGGTGCATCATGGCGTGCGCATCCAGGATGCGGCGCTGGTGGCGGCGGCGGTCCTTTCGCATCGCTACATCGCCGACCGCTTCCTGCCGGACAAGGCGATTGATCTCATGGACGAGTCGGCGGCACGGCTGCGCATGGAGATCGACTCAATGCCCGCCGAGTTGGATGAGATCGAGCGGCGCATCATGCAACTGGAGATCGAGCGTGAGGCGCTACGCAAAGAGAGCGATTTCGCCTCGAAGGACCGCCTCGCGGTGATCGAGCGCGAGATTGCCGACCTCTCCGAGCAGCGCGACGGCCTGAAGGCGCAATGGACGAGCGAGAAGGAAGTGATCACCAAGCAGCGCGCCCTCAAAGAGCAGTTGGAGCAGACGCGCCAGCAGATCGAGGCGGCGGAGCGCGCGGCGGACTATGGCAAGGCGGCGGAACTGAAATACGGTACGCTGACCAGCCTCGAACGCGAAATTGCCGAGACGCAGCAGAAGCTCGCCGCGCAGCAGGCCCATGGCCAGATGCTCACGGAGGAAGTGACGCCGCAGGACATCGCGGAAGTGATTGCCCGCTGGACGGGCATTCCGGTCTCCAACCTGCTCGAAAGCGAAGTCGAGAAGCTGATCCACATGGAGGGGCGGCTGCACCAGCGCGTCATTGGGCAGGATGAGGCGGTCACGGCGGTGGCGAACACGATCCGCCGCGCGCGCGCCGGCCTGCAGGACCCGAACCGACCGCTCGGCTCGTTCATCTTCCTCGGCCCCACCGGCGTCGGCAAGACGGAACTGGCCCGCGCGCTGGCCGAATTCCTCTTCGACAGCGATCAGTCGATGATCCGGCTCGATATGAGCGAGTACATGGAGAAGCACACCGTCTCGCGGCTGCTCGGCGCCCCGCCCGGCTACGTCGGCTACGACGAGGGCGGCCAACTGACCGAAGCGGTGCGGCGGCGGCCCTACAGCGTCATTCTTTTTGATGAGATCGAGAAGGCGCACAGCGATGTCTTCAATGTCCTGCTGCAACTGCTCGACGATGGGCGGCTGACCGATGGCCAGGGGCGGACGGTGGATTTCCGCAACACGGTCGTCATCATGACCTCCAACCTTGGCAGCCAGACGCGCGTCGAGGAGATGCAGGAGCAACTGCGGCAGGGCATGGAGGCGGTCAAGGAGATGATGCCGGACGAGATGGCCGAGCAGTTCAAGACCGTCAAGAGCGACGCCGAGGAGCGCGATGAGGATCAGGTGCGGCGCGGCTACATGGCGTCATTGAACGAGCACTTCCGCCCTGAGTTCCTCAATCGCGTCGATGAGGTGGTCATCTTCCACCCGCTCGATCGCGACGACCTGCGCAAGATCGTCGATATCCAGGTGGCGCAACTGACCAGGCGGCTTGCTGAGCGCGGCATCGAACTGACGATGACCGAGGCGGCGGAGAACTACCTCGCGCTGCGCGGCTACGATCCCGTTTTCGGGGCGCGACCGCTGAAGCGGACGATCCAGAAGCGCGTCCTCGATCCGCTCGCCCTCAACGTGCTCGACGGCACCTTCCGGGACGGTGATCACGTTCTGGTCGACCTCAAGCAGGGCGAACTGGTCTTCGAGCACGCGGCGGCGTTGACGCCCGCGGGATGAGACGACTCCCACCCCCGGCCCCTCCGCCCGCCATGCAGGGGAGGGGTGCCTCGCGTGTGGCTTTGTGGCGATGACTGTGCTGCTATCTCGCCAGATCAAGC
>JBPCMC010000509.1:0-11193 GCA_051002645.1 Thermomicrobiales bacterium | reverse complement strand
GTCGGGGACACCGAAGCGGGCGCGAGGTGCACGTCTCCGTCATCCCAACATTATGTCGAGTAGCGGAGTATAGGGTCTGGACTGCATGATTGCCAATATATGTGGAGCATCATGTGGCCTAGTGCAGTCACCGCGCTTAATGCCTCCATCTCCCCGAGTAGCGCACTGAACTGTTCGCCGCCCAACCCGGTGATAATCTGTTGCTGCGCCTCCCGCCAATACGGGAATGCGCGCCGGATCGCCGCTCGACCCGCATCCGTGATCCGCACGATGCGCGTGCGCCGATCCGTGCCTGCGGTGACTGTCACTAACCCGTCGCGTTCGAGCGGGGCGAGGCCACGCGTCAGTGTCGTCCGGTCGATCATCTGGACCTCCGCAAGGCGCGTCAGCGTCGCCTCATCGACGTTGACGAGGTGGGCGAGTAAGGAGAATTGCATCACGCGCAGGCCACTCGGCGCGAGGATGTCGTCGTAGAGATTCGTGAGCGCGCGACTCACTCGCCGCACGCTGGCGCACATGCAGGGGCGTGCCATCGCCAACTCGTCCACGTTCGTCACGTCGTCATCTCCGTCCGGACGATACTAGGTGCATATACACGCATAGCGTAGCGTCACCGCATTTGGATGTCAATTACTCAGGAAGAAGGCTCAGAAATCGCTGTCTGCGGGTGCGGGCGCATGGTGTGTCCGGCGCGACGGATCGGCGGCGGGCTGCACTTCAGGCGAGAGAATCTCACGGATGAAAGTGACCGCGCGGGTGGTTCGCTCGATCGCGCGTCGGGCTCGCCAGGGCGCGAGTGCGACCGGAGAGAGTTCGAGCGTGATTGCGCCGCGATACCCTTTGGTCCGGAGGCGCTGGACGAACGACGCCAGCGGCAGCGCGCCGGCGCCCGGCAGTTGATGTTCTCGTGTCAGGGAGTTGACGAGACCGGCGGCGATGGCCGGCGGTTCTTCTCGCCGGTCGCTGAAATGAATATTCGCCAGGCGCGGATAGATGCCATCCAGCGCAGGCACGATATTCAAGCCGAACGATGCCGCGTGCGAGGTATCGAAGGTGATGTCGAGGTCCCACTCCTCGCAGACACGGTAGAGGTTCTGGAGTTTATCGAGGAAATCCATCCGCGGCTGCGGATGCAGCGTCCCCCGATTTTCGATAGCGAGGCGGACGGTGCTCCCGCGCAGGATCGCCGTCACCGCGTCGATGGTGCGGAAGAATGCCCGGCCCCGCTCGCTGTGGAGGCTGGCGCCGCCCACGGCGTGCATGACGAGGACGCGGCAGTCGGGAATGGCGCGCGCGTACTCGGCGGCGGCGATCATGTCGTCATGCACATGCTGACGCGAATTGATGAAGCGAATCGGCGGATGAACGGAGCGGATCGGGACCTGATGCGCGCTGGCGGCGTGTACGGCACGCTCTGGGCCGACGGTAAGCAACTGATTGTTCAGCAGGAGTTCCAAACCGTCCGCGCCCGCCTGCCGCGCGATTGATGCGCTGTCGTCGATGCCGCGCGGCGCAAGGCTGCCAGTTGAAACGAGAATATCCATCATCCGTCCGCTCCGGTTGGTGTACTGATGGGTCCCCGCGCCCGTTGTGGGCCGCGACGCTGAGGATACGAGGAGTGTAGCATCGTCATCCGGCCACAACAAGGGTGCGTTGCCCATTGTTCCGGCCCATGCGCGTGCCCGTTCCCTGCACACGGTCCATTCGTGGCGTTGGTAGACACCATTGGATGCGTGCGCTATACTGCGGGCAATCCAGCCAGGGTCTTCGGGGCAGTCCACATGCGATAGAGAGATGGAGTAGGTGAGTGGCAGTAGCTGTCGGCGCGCGGAAGCGCACTCATACCAGCACACGCAGCGTCGTCTTTCGCTCCAGGGTTCTCGGATACGTTCTTCTCGCCCCGGCGATGATTTATATCATCGGGCTTGTCGCGATCCCCTTCTTCCTCGCGTTGAAGTTCAGCCTCACGGACGCGACCGTCAGCAATCTCAATGGCGAGCGTGGCTTCATCGGCCTGGAAAATTTCACCGGTCTCCTGAAGGACGCGACTTTCATCGCCGCGATGAAGAATACGATCTTTTACTCGGTCGTCACCGCGATCATCAACTCGATCCTCGGCACGACGCTCGCCTTCATTCTCCTGGCGAAGTTCCGGGGCAAGAAGATCGTCCGCTACCTCGTGCTCTTGCCGTGGACGATCCCGATTGCCTTGACGATCCAGGCGTGGAAGTGGATGTTCCACCCGCAATACAGCGTCCTCAACTGGCTCGGCAAGCACACGCATATCATCAACGCGCAGTATGGCATCCAGTGGCTCGGCCAGCCGAAACCGGCGATGGCGTCGATCATCATGACGAATGTCTGGCGCAATTTTCCCTTCTCCGCCGTCATCCTGCTCGCGGGGCTCACGTCGATCCCGCAAGACATCATCGACGCGGCGAAGATCGATGGCGCGAATTGGTGGACACGCTACCGGAAGATCATCGTGCCGATGATCGCGCCCATCCTCTTCATCGGCCTGCTCTTCAATCTCGTCTTCAACTTCACCGACCTGACGATTGTCTACCTGCTCACGCAAGGCGGGCCGGGCAATTCGACGGAGGTGCTCGCCAGTTATGCCTTCAAGATCGGCATCGCCTCGGGGCAACTCGGCAAAGGCGCGGCGGTGACGCTCTTCCTCTTCCCCGTCCTGCTCCTCTTCTCAATCGTCTTTCTCCGGCAGTTGCGCAAGAGGGAGATTTAGCGATGGCGGTACGCGAAGGAGCCGCGCCGCTTGCGCGGGCGGCGAGCACGGAGCGAGTTGCACCCGTCACCGCCGGTGACATCCTGCGGCGCATCCTCTTCCTGATTGGCATTGTCCTCTTCGTCGTGATCGCCATCTTCCCCATCTACTACATGGTTATCACGACGTTTAAGACGAACGACGACTTGTACAACCTCACGCATTTCCCACTCTGGTTCACGGACAAACCGACCTTCGGGCATGTGCAGTACCTCTTCCAGCGGACCGAGTTCCGGCGTTGGTTGCTTAACTCCTACCTGATTGCGTTCGGCACCGTCATCATCACCGTCATCACGGCGGTCCCGGCGGGGTACGCGCTGGCGCGGCTCAATCTGCCGGGCGCGGGGCCGCTCTCGATCGGCATTTTCCTCACCTATTTGGTGCCGCCGTCGCTCCTCTTCATCCCGCTCTCGCAGGTCGTGTCGCGCTTGCACCTGACCGACCGCGTCTGGGCGCTCATCATCATCTACCCCACCTTCACGATCCCGTTCTGTACGTGGCTGATGATGGGCTTCTTCCGCACCATCCCGTTCGATATCGAGGAGGCGGCGCTGATCGACGGCTGTAACCGCCTCCAGGCGATCCGGCGTGTCGTCCTGCCGCTCAGTCGCGCGGGGATTTTCTCGGTGATGATGTTCGCCTTCACGCTCGCCTTGCAGGAGTTCATCTACGCGCTGACGTTCATTTCGACCAAAGAGAACAAACCGGTGACGCTCGGCGTCGTGACGGACCTGATCCGGGGCGATGTCTTCTACTGGGGTGAACTGATGGCGGGCGGTATCATCGCCGGCTTGCCAGTGGCGATTCTCTACAACTTCTTCCTGGATGACTTCATCGCCGGTATCACCGCCGGTTCCGTCAAGTAAGCGCGCGGGATCGTCGCTGCGGGTGGCGGCGATCAACCTCCGCATATGCTGGCGCACCGGCAAGTCTGGATCAGTGAGAGGAGGCGCAGCGAGGGGAGAACTCAGACCGGCAACGATGCCGCCATCTGAGATGTGAGCGCATTTCGGGAGTCCGAACCGCCGACGGCGCGCCGCGTCGTTTCGCGTATGGTAGCGGGTAGTAAACGGAGGGAAGACGGATGGACGATCGTGATCTTCGGTTTCGCCGCGCGGCGCTCTCGCGCCGTGGCTTTCTCGGCGGCGCGGCTGCTGCTGCGGTGACGGCGATTCTCGCCGCCTGCGGCGGGAGCAGCGCCACGGATACCCCCAAGGCCGCGAGCGGGACAACGGCGCCAGCCGCTGCCACGACAGCGGCGACGAAGGCGCCGGTCGCGACGACCGCCAGCGGGAGCGCCGCCGCTGGCGGGAGTGCCGCCGCGACCACCGGCGACCCGAACGCGAAGTACGCCGGCCCGGTCGTCGAGAAAGGCGGCACGCTCAAAATCCTCATGTGGGCGCACTATGTGCCCGCCTATGACGATTACTTCGACAAGTGGGCGACCGACTGGGGCACGAAGAACGGCCTGAAAGTGACCGTCGATCATGTGCCGACCAATACCGTCGTCACGAAGGCGTCGGCGGACGTGGCGATCAAGGGGGGACACGATCTCACGCAGTTGCAGTTCCCGACCGATGACCACTTGTTTGCCGATAATCTGGTCGATGTATCCGGCCCCGCAAACTACCTCGACAAAAAGTATGGCGGCTTCATCGACGCCGCGAAACAGGTCGCGATGGTCAACGGTGTCTGGAAAGGCGTGCCGCACTTCGTCATCCCCTATCCCGGCATTTACCGCAAGGACTACTTCGACGCGGCGGGGATCACGAAGCCGGTCGACACCTGGGATGATCTGCTGAAGGCGGGCACCGCGCTCAAGAAGGCGGGCCATCCGGTCGGGTTGGGCATCAACCAGGGTTCATTCGACTCGACCAGCCACATGAACTCGATCCTTTACGGCTTTGGCGGCAAGTGGATCGAGAAGGATGGCAAGACGATCGCGATCAACTCGCAGGAGACGAAGGACGCGATTAATTACGTCGTGCAACTCTACAACGATGCCATGACCCCCGAAGTGCTCGGCTGGGACGATTCAGGGAACAACCTCTTGCTCGCATCGGGCGCGGGCAGCTTCATCATGAACCCGATCAGCGCCTACCTCTCGTCGAAGAAAGAGATTCAGGACGCCAGCCTCTTCTCGCTGCCGCCGGCCGGCCCGAAGGGTCGCTTCATGGTCGCGTCCGGCCCGTACAGTTGGGGCGTCTGGAACTGGTCGAAGCAGCAGGGCGCGGCGCAGCAGTTCATCGTCGATCACATGGACGATTGGCTGAACGGCACGAAGGCCAATTCAGGCTACGAACTGCCGACGCTGAACTCGTGGCTCAAGAAGCCGATGCCGGTGCTCGGCGACGTGCCGAAGTTCAGTATTCTGCAAGACACGATCAATGACCAGAGCACGGTGATCTTCGGCTTCCCCGGCCCACCGGACACGAACGCCGCGCAGGTCAACAACACGTATCTGATCAACCAGATGTTCGCCAAGGCCGTCAACGGCGCGAAGCCGGAAGATGCCATCAAGTTCGCCGAGGATCAACTGAAGACGATCTACAAGTAGCGTTCGCACAGGCAAGAATCCCCCGCCATTCCTGTGGCGGGGGATTCTTGCGTTCTCTCGCCTTGTAAAGACCGTTTGCAAACAAAGCCTTCGGCACCTCCCGCCTTCACTGGCGTCGCCGTCGTTTTAGCCTTTCCCTTTGCCTTTCCCCTTCCCATTGCCGTTATCTTTGCCGTTGCTGTTGCCGTTTTCGTCCCCATTGCTGCGTGGGGGAATGGGCACGGCCTGCACGGGCGCAGGCTGGGCGGCGGGCGCCGCGACGACTGGTGGCGGATTCGTCGGCGGGATCGCGGTCGGTGGTAACGCGGTGGCAGTCGGTGTCGGCTGGGGCGTTGGCGTCGGCTTGTTGGCGAGTGGCGTCGGCGTGGGGGCGTCGGGAAGCGCGGTCGCGACGATGGCGGCATCCGAATGCGCGGTGGCCGTGGCAAGGGCGGAATCATGGCGCCCGGAACCGGCGACCAGCCCGGCGACGACGGCAATCACCGCGAGTAGCCCGCAGAGCGCGACGATTCTCGCGCGGTGACGCGCCGAAAGCGGCGTCGTTGTGGTGGGATCGGACTGTTCTGCGGGCGGCGCGGCTGCCATTGTCTTTTCGTTCCTGCCTCTCATTCCGTTTGATCGTATGCAGGAGCGGTGCCATGCGCAAGAGAAGCTGCCAGACGTCGAGTGCCGGGATACACATATCCCGGCACTCGATGAAGATCGAATTGATTGCGATGCGTGCTACTGCTGGCGGTCCTCCTCGTTTCCGTTGCGCTTTGCGCGATCGGCTGCCTGTGCCAGATCGAGCAGCGTATCGATGAACGCCTTCGGCTGGCCCGTGAAAAGCCCCGAGGCGATGAAGCCCTGTGCGGCAGCCACCGCCCCAGCTTTGGCGACGGTCGTTGGCCGCACGACGGAGCACTCGGGCAAGTCCTTGCGCAGGAAGGTACACGGATCGGGCATCACCCCCGCCGCGTCGAGGTTGTCCGGCGTCTCGCTGTGATTGTTTTTCAGATCAGGGAAGATCATCGCGGGGCTGGTCGGCGTAGCCGGGACGCTCAGTGGCGGCAGGCTCTCCAGCGAGCCCTCGAAGGTCGAGAAATGGAAGGCTTCGACGGGGCCGATGGAGACCAGGATGCGCAGCACATCCACATTGGTCACCTTCAGCGCCAGTGTGGGATAGAGGCTCGTACCACCCTGCTCGATCGTGACAAAGTGGAAGAGCGCCACATCGGCGATTGCCTGCATTGCGTCTCCCACGATTCCCGTCGCGGTGGGGATCGCCGGGCGATGCTTGATTTCCACAAGCTGCGGGAAGCTCGCCCCGAAGTCGGGATTGAGGTTGCTGCGGTAGCGCGCCCACCAGCTCGTGTCCACCGTCAGATCGGTCAGGTTGGTCAGGTTGGGTGTCTTTGTCGCTCCCGGCACCTTCGGGCTGGGGATGGTGCGGAACCGATCGAAGTTCACCGCCTGCTGATGGCTCGCCTTGAGGAAGGCGTTGAGCAGCATGTGGTGGCTGACCTCATCGTCGGTGGTGTCGAGTGCGTACCGTGGCGAGCTATCATCGACCGTGGTGAGCGCGGCATTGTAGTCGGGATTGTCCCGCGCCATCACCGCATACTGATTCCACAGGTCCGCCTCGATCAACTCCGCAGCGGCGAGCCATTTGAGGATCGCCACATCGCCATCAGTGATCTCACCGGACGCAGCGGAAACGCCGTCGAACACGAGGGTGTTGCTCAAAATTGCGGCGCCCAATGTCCCCGCGCCCACCGCCAGCCCCTTGCCCAGAAAAGACCGCCGGCTGTTCAAACCGGGCGGCTGCTTGACGATCTGTTCCATCGATAAACTCCCCTCTCTCTGATCGCGACCGCGCAGGGCCGTACCGACCTGGGTCGGTATGCCCTTGAACGCCTATCGGTGGGCATGGCTAAGGAACCGGCGCCCCATGCCGCACTCGCAATGTGACGTGAATACTTCCGCGCGCGAAGGTTCCATAGACGAGTATGCTCGCCGCAGCCGCTTTGGATCGGACGCGGTTGTCGAGTCCGCGCAATGCGGCCATCCGATCCGCTCTCCATGTTTCGGGCATAGTGCATAGTAGGAGCATTGGTCGTGAGTGGAGAGAGGAACCATGCGCAGGGCCGGTTCGGCCGGTGGCAGCGTCGCACTCGTTGCCGCGGTAGTCGACTATCGCGGCAACGAAGGCGACGCCGGCGCGCGTACCGTGAGCGACCAGCAGTTACTCGCGGCGATCGCTGTCGGGGACGAGCGAGGGCTGGCTGGCCTCTACGACCGCTACGGCGCCCCTATTTTCTCGGTCTCCCTGCGTATTACCGGAGACCGCCTGGCCGCGCAGGAGGTGACGCAGGACACCTTCCTGCGGGTGTGGCAGTGCGCCGAGCAATACGACCCGCAGCGGGGAGAGGTCGCCGCCTGGCTCTTTACAATCGCTCGCCGGAACGCCCTGGGATACCTGCGCCGCCGTCGTCGTCGTGTGCCGCTCGCGGACGAGTCGTTCGTCGGCGAGGGCGGCACGCTGCCCGACCCAGCGGTGCCGGACGCAACCGAGCGGGTCGCGCTCGCACACATTGTCGCCGCTGCGCTGGCGCGGCTCCCTCCAGCACAGCGGCGCGCGATCGAGTTGGCGTACTACGGTGGGCTGACGCAGCCGGAGATCGCCCGTCAGACCGGCGCACCGCTGGGGACCGTCAAATACCGGATGCGAGCCGCGCTGGAGATGCTGCGCGTGCATCTGGCGCCGCTCTTGGCCGACGCCGCAGAGAAGGACAATGTGCGATGGTGACGGGCCCGATACCACCGGAACCGAGTGACGCGGACCATGTGGACGACGCGACGGCGGAGCTGCTCGCAGCCGCCGCGCTGGGTGCGCTACTGCCCGATCAGGAGGCAGTCGCGCAGGCCGCTCTCACGAAGAGCCCTGCCGCGCGCGGCCTACAGGCGGAATATCGCGCGGTCGTTGGCACGTTCCCCTACGCCGCACCTCTGGTCGCGCCGCCTCCCGCGCTACGCGAACGCGTGCTCCAATCGGCCCGCACCAGCCATCGGCGCCACCGCCCGGTGCGTGTGCCTGTGTGGGGCTACGCCGTCGCCGCGTGCCTGTTGATGGCCCTGCTCACCTGGAATATCGATCTGCAGCAGCGGATAAGCGCGTTTCGTTTCGGGTCCAGTGAAAGGATCGCCGAGCTATTCGTCACACCCGGTCTGGAAGGATACACCATGCACGCCGGGCCGACCGCACTCCAGGCAGAGGGTCGAGTCTACCTGACGCCCGACGGCACGCGGGTGTCCGTGGCGGTCACGAACCTCATGCCGCTGCCGGACGGCGCGACGTACCAGCTTTGGTTCGACCGCGACGGCGCGATGCCACTGAATATGACGACGTTCGAGGTAAGTGCGCGGGGCATCGCGGTCCTGGTCCTCTCGGTGCCACCGGTGGGCGGCCCGTACATCGCCTGCGAGATCACGCGCGAGCCACAGGGAGGCAGCCCTAGCCCGAGTGGGCCGCAAATCCTGGCGTCGGACCGCTGGCCCGTGCCCGATGGGTCTCCTGATCAGAGCGAGGAGATGGCGACGCCCAGGTCCGCATAGCCTCTGCGGTCGACCAGGTTCACGCCTGCGCGTCGCCCTGCGGCAGTCGAGTAATTTCCGTACACGGCTACGAGCAAAATGTGATGTTCGCCCCGCGTCGATGGGCATGCGGCGCCATCATCCGGGTTGCGCCCCTTGTGTGTTGACCTGGAGGGCGTAGATCGACTGGCTCGCGGTCATCAAGAGGAAGTTATGCTTGGGGCCTCCAAACGCCATGTTGGCGCAGACCTCTGGCAGCCGAATGCGCCCGATGAGCGTTCCTTGCGGATTGAAAACGAGCACACCCGCATAGCCGAGCGGTGCATTGGAACTGGCCCAGACGTTGCCATCGACATCGAGCCGGAGGCCGTCCGGCCCACAATGAACGCCATCGACCATCATGTCGGTGAACAGCCGCTTATTGGCGACGGACTTGCCGTCGGCCGCAACATCGAAGGCGTAGATGACACCCGAACCGCCCGGCCCCATGTCGCCCGGCCCCTTGCCGGTGCTGACGACGTAGAGTGTCTTGTAATCGGGCGCGAAAGCGATGCCGTTCGGGTCCGCGAGTTGATCCTCCCCGACGACGACATCGACTCTGCCGCTCGGATCCCACCGATACACGCTGGTCGGCAGTTGCCTGGTGAAGCTATCGCCGAAAGGGTCGCCGACTTTCGGGTTGAGACGCCCTGATGCGTTGGCCGGGCCGCCGGGTGCGTCCGGCTGCCCTTCGGAGAGTGTGTCGCCGTACGGGGGGTCGGTGAACCAGATACTGCCGTCGGGGTGCGGCACGACATCGTTCGGGGAGTTGAGTTTCTTGCCCTGATAGTTATCTGCGATGACGGTCATGGTGCCGTCATGTTCCCAGCGGACGACGCGGCGGAACTCGTCCTGGCAGGTGATCTCGCGCCCCTGGGAGTCTATCGTGTGGCCGTTGGAGTGGAACGATGGGTCGCGGAACTTGGTCACGCGCATGTCGTCCCAGGTGAGGCGATACTCGACATCGCCCTGGACATCGCTGAAGAGCAAATAGTTGCCCTCGCTGGACCAGGCAGGGCCTTCCAGCCAGCGGCCGCCGGTCCACAAGCGGTGGATCGCGGTGATACCGAGCATGTATGGGCCGAAGGACGGATCGACGGTGATGATGTCCGGGTCCGGATAGATCGTCGGCGGGGCGTCCGGGCCCCACTGGCGCGGCGGGTTGGTGATCACGCTGGGGGGCGTGCCCTGGTTGGGCGGTGCGTCCCGTGCCGTCGCCTGGAAGACCGCCACGCCGGCCTGGGGCGCCGCTGCCGGGCCGGTGAGCGTGCCCGCCAGGTTGTTGGGCGCGGCGGCCAGATCCATTCCGGCGGTCGTCGCCGCGCCGATAATCGCCGTGGCAGCGACCGCCGCCGCCTTAATCAGCGTACGGCGCGAGATCGGGGCGTGATTCGGGGACCTGAGCGTCTGTTGTGTCACGCGCGTGCTCCTTCCATACGACCCATGCGACAACGTATGCGAGCGCGAGAGCATCGCAATTATGGCGGATGCCGACCGCGGGCGGAACACGGGGAACTGCGGTGCCACATCGTCCTTGCTCCCAATACAAACGATCAGGCCAGCGTCGGCGCGCCGTCCGCACTATCGTGCGACGCGGTGATGTCACCTCAGGTCATCAATTTTGGCGGTCGTGATGCTGAATGCTCACTGTGATGTTACATGACAAGATAACATGATAAACACAGTTTGTCAATCAAATCATCTTCATCGCATTCGCTATACATAATGTTATTCGGGTCCAGTTTGAGGCAGGTATAATGAGATGGCGTGATCGTGTCCTCCCGCGTGTTTACGCCGGAAGAGACACGAGTACCATCGATATCTATGTCGGGCGATAGGCGGGATGGACCGGACACGGCGGTGCGACATAATGCTGGTCACGAAATGTCGAGATTGTTCCCACATCATCCCTGGGTTTCGTCGAGATGTTGCGCATAGTACACAATAGGTCGTTTGAAATACTGCAGTCTTTCGTCGGAGGTTGTCTCCATCAAATTGATTACAAGGAGTTCGATCGCCTCTTGGTAGTGCTTTGTATTGTACAGGGTCATCGCGAGAAAGAGTTGGAGGGCGCGGTTGTCAGGAAACTCTCTCACTCCTCGACGTAATGTCTCCTAGGACTTACGCAGTTGCAGGGAGGGTGTACCAGGGATGGGCGAGATAGGAACGTACGGCACGGCGAATGATCCCTTCCTTCGCCAGCTTCCAGCCGATCCCCGTCCGCACGCGGTGCCATTCCAGC
>JBPCMC010000508.1:0-14288 GCA_051002645.1 Thermomicrobiales bacterium | reverse complement strand
GCATCGCCTCCCACTCGTCGCCCAGTTGTTCGATGTACATCGGCTGGACGACCCCGATGACGCCGATTGCCGCCAATCGCCGCATCTGCTCGCGGTCGAGCGAGACGAGATGCTCGACACGATGGCGATACCGCCCCGGCGGTAGTCGCTCCAACGCGTCAATCGTCGCGTCGATCCCGGCGTTGCAGGCGGCATGAATCGCCAGTTGGAAACCGCGCGCGTGCGCCTCCGCGCAGAGCGACGCGAGCGCACCGGGCGGGTAATGCAGATAGCCGACATGCAGCCGGTGATCCTCGCCCCACCGTGGCCGCTCCGGCGCGCTCGCCGCGAGGAGCAGGCCGAGGTGGCGCGCCCGCGCCGCCCGCCCGACCAGCGCCGCGACGCCCGCCAGCGACTCCCCGACGCCGACACAGACGGCACACCGGCTGCCGCCGTCCGCGAAGAGCTTCAGTGCGCCGACCGGCAGGCCGTCCAGCGTCTCGCCTGTCACCGCCCCGTCGAGGCGATCGGTCGGCGGCTGAAAGAGGCCATCGTTGCTGACAAAGAGCATGGCAACGGGCAGCGGCAGGCGACCCTCCCTGCGTGCGCGGCGCAGATAGCCTTCCAGCATCCCGTCGATGCCGGGGTCACAGACCGACGTGATCCCCACCGCAAACAAGCCCTGGCAGTAGTGTTCAAGCGCGGACGCCCACGCCTCGTATCCTGTGTCGGCGGCGGATCGGCGGGCCAGCGCCTCCACGCGACCCACCGCTGTCTCCAGCAGTTCGCCCGTCGGCTCGCCATGCCGGTCGCGCACAACCCGGCCGCCGAAAGGGTCGGGCGTCCGCCGGTCAACACCCGCCGCGCGCAAGCCCGCCGAAGAAACGATCGCCTCATGGAAACTGAAGTGCATGACGAGCACGGGCCGGTCCCCGGCGATGCGATCCAGGTCGTGCCGGGTGAGACCGCGACGGCGTGTGAAGTGACGCGGCGTGTAGTTATAGGCGAAGAGCCAGCCGTCGCCGGGCATCTCCGCTCCCCCGACCGCGATGCGCGCGATCGCTTCCTCCGCCGAGCGGCAGCCGTGCAGGTCCACGCCCCGCGCGTACCAGGCGGCGAGCGTGATGTGCTGGTGCGCGTCGATAAAACCCGGACAGACCGTGCGACCATTGAGATCGATCATCTCCGTCGCCTCTCCGCGCAGCGCAAGGAGGTCGTCACCACCGACCGCGCACACACGCCCGTCGCGAACGACAAGCGCCCTCGCGGTCGGTCGCTCCGCATCCATCGTCAGGATCGTTCCATTGTGGAGAATCAGATCGCGCATCACGCATCCTCTTGCTCCCCTTCCCCGTGGGGAAGGGGCTGGGGGTTAGGGCATTTCCAGCAATTCATCCGCCGGTAATCGCGGCGCACGGTGTACGGGCGGCGTGAAGCCGAGCCGAAAAAGCGCGGCGGGCGGCTCCCTCGTCGCGCCGAAGAGCGCGACCGTTGGGTCAATCGTCGCCGCGCAATCGAGGAGCGCGCTTACCGGATGCGTCGTCAGGCCCGCGCCCGCCGCGATCAGCCAGAGACGCAGTAGGGCACGGCCCGTCTCAACCAGGGCGCCCCGCTCCGACGACGGCGCGGTGAGCAGGCAGAGCGCCGCAGAGCGGCGGACGACCTGCTGCGTGTCGATGGCGAGCAGGTGATGGATCTGCAGACGGGCGAGGCGGCGCATCCGGGCGGGCGGCATCGTCAGGCGAGCGGCGGCGAGCGTCGCGCCGTGGAGATTGAGACAGTCGGCGGTCAGGCCGTCCCGCTCGTAGGCCGGGTCGGTCGGATCGAGGCGGAGCCATTGCCAGAGTTCGCTCTGGACTGTGTCGTCCGCGAACTGGTCGGCTGTCGCGCGACGGGCGAGAGCGGCGAGGCGGCGGATTGCCTTCGCATACGTCACAACGTGCAGTTTGCATCCCCACCGCGCCGCCTCTGCCCGCATCGCCGCGATGACCTCCGGCGGCACAGGCCGGTCGAGATGCGGTGTCCGGGCGGTGTGACGGATAGCGAGCGATTGCGCGAGCGTGCGATCGGCGTCGCTGATTGGATCGGGCGAGGGTATCAACGAACCGATGGTTCGGGATTGGCCCCCACCCCCTGCTGCCCAGAGGGCTCCCGCTCCCCCGCCATGCGGGAGAGGGGAGCTTCGTTGAGTCGAGTTTCCCTCTCTCACCGCGAACGCCAGTGACACCCCCGCGCCTGCCGCCCGGAGCCGCGCGCTCTCCACCGCCGCGCCGAGGCCGAGATACAGGTCGCGGCTCGTCGGGTCGCTGACGGGCAGTGTGCGCGCCGGGTCCCAGCGGACGACGATATGCCCATCCGCGAGCGGGGCGAAACGCCACGGCTGCGTATTGTGCGCGGAGGGCGCGATGCGTGCCCCGTCCAGCCAGGCGGGATATGTTTCCGGCTCTCCTCCCCTACCGATCGGCCCTTCGTAGAGGGTCAGGCGATGCCACGGTCGGCCGCCGAGTGCGACGGCGGTGGCGCGCGACTTGTCATTGACATCAGCGATCCAGGTGATCGTCAGCGTGCGGTAGTGACGGCGGCGCAGGGCGCGCACCAGTTCGGCTTGCAGGACGCGCATGATCCCCTGCCCCTGCAACTGCCGCTGCACGCCGATGATGACGATGACCGCGTCCCGCACGCGCGATTTGCCGGTGAGGAAGGTGGCTATCTCGCGCGGTCCCATCGTTCCGTTCATCTGCTTCAAGAGCGGGTTGAAGTCGGGGAGCGTGACGCAGAAGGCGACCGGCACACCGTCCATCTCCGCGACGAGGCTGATCGCCGGGTCCATCACCCGCTTGAACGGGCCGATCTGGAAGCGGAATTCATCCGCCGTGATCGGCACGAAATGCGGATTTTCATTGAAGCTGTCGTTCAACAACTCTCTGAGCGTCTCGATCTCGCGGTCATAGTGCTTCATCTCCGCCGGACGGATACGCAGCCTCCCGCCCGCCAGTAGCGCGCGGTGCCGACCAGTAAGCAGCGCATCCGGGTCGGTGTGCGTCAAATCATCGACGCGGTAGGTCGTCACCGGGAAGGTCGGCCTCAGCCCGGTCGCTTCGAGCAGGGAGGGATACGAGGGCGCGGTGTAGACCTCGTCCACGACGGGCGGATTGTCGAATCCCTCCGTGAGGATGCCCATCTCCTGCATCGCCGTCATGTTGAAGGGGCCGCGCAGGACCGCGCAGCCATGCCGCGCGCCGAACTCCCGCGCGGCGCCGATCAAGGCCCGCGCCGTCGCGACATCATCCCGGCACTCGAAGTAGCCGAAGAAGGCGGCGCGCTCGGCGTAGCGCACGTTGTGGCGATGGTAGAGATGCGCCAGCACCCGCCCGACGGGTTCGCTGTGCGCGTCAAGGGCGAGGAACGGCGTCGCCTCTCCATGCCGGAAGAAGGGATTGGCGTGCGTGTCCAACATGCGGCGCAGATCGCCGTCGAGCGGCGGCACCCAGGGGCTGGATGGCGCGTAGAGATGGCGGCGCGGGAGGGTGATCCACGCGTCGATATCCGCCTTCGTGCGGGCCGGTCGGACCTGAACCGTCCCCATCAGGCGCGCCCCGCCGCCAACTCCGGCGTTACCGCGCCCGCCGTTGGGACGATGTACCGCCGCTTGATCCGGCCGCTATTCATCGCGAACGGCCCCTGCCCCTCGGCGTGCAGGCGGACGATGATCTCCCGCGCGCTCGGGTCCTCCTCGACGGAGGAGCGGAAGTCGAGGTTCGTCGCCAGTAGCCGGTTCAGCACTCCTTCCCGCAGCCGGTCGGCGAAGGCGGCATCGTCCGTCACGCCGTCCAGCACCTCGACATGGACGCAGACGCGCTGCTCGCCATGACCGATGTCGATCAGTTCGAGGCAGAACGCGCCGAGCCGCCGGGCGTCCTCGCTCTCCGCGTACAACCCCTGCTCGATGTCCTCCGGGTAGATATTCGCGCCCATGTAGGAGACCGTGCTGTCGCTGCGGCCGAAGAGGTAAAGGAAGGGGATGGGGAAGACGGGCTGCTCCGCCCGGTCGCACTCCGGCAGCGGGTCGAGGCCGAACCGGCGCAGCACGGCGAGCATCCGGTCGAAGGGGATGACGCCGCCCGCGTCGTGGATGTTATAGCGGATGCGCGGCGAGAGCACTTTCAGGCGGTTGACGGTGATAATCAGCTCGCCCACGTCGTTCGTCTCGATGTAATAATCGAGCGGGCTATACTGGAAGAGCATCGGCAGGCGCGGATCGTCGCCGAAGAGCGCCCGTTGCAGCGCCGGGTTCTCGGCGACCCGCTTGCGAATCCAGACGGTGATCGGCATTTCGCCCGCCACGCCGATGTCGAGGTCCGACGCGCCGTAGCCGGAGTAGACATGGATGAAGCGGCGCTCCAGATAGGCGCGCAAGCCCTCGCTCATCCCCTCGCCGCCCGCGACGCCGGAGATGCGGTAGCGTTGCCAGTCGAAGCCGCGCTTCTCGCTCTCGTCCACGAGGTGCTTGAGGAAGGGCGGGTAGCCGGTGATCACGTACGGGTACTGCGGGCCGAAGAACTCCAGCGTGCGGAGGATCTTCTCCAGGTCGGGGCCGGTGGACTTGACGATGCCATTGCGGCGCATCGCCTCGCCGGCGTTGACGCCCGTCGCCCACGCGCCCATCGAGAAGCCGTTGATCGTGATAACATCGTGGCCGAAGAAGTACCAGCCGAACTGGCTGAACTTGCGGTGGACATCGCGCAACTCGGCGGCGCTGCGCACCCAGTTGAAGGGCGTGCCGGAGGAGCCGGAGGACTCGTCAATTGTCGTGCCGGTCATACGAATCTTCCCGTCCAGGCAACGCTCCTCAGTGCTGAACACCCGAATGTAGGAGGCTTTGTCCATCGTTGGCAGCAGCCGCATCCGCTCCGCCGGGGAACGTGCGGGATCGTCGTGCCAGCCGGAGCGGGCGAGCAGCGTCTGATAGGCCGGGACGCGCCGACGGGCTTGCTCGGCAGCGCGCAACGCGGCGAGCGGGCTGAGGTGGTCCATCAACCCCGTCGGCGTCCGCGCCGCGCCGAGGAAGAGCCGGTAATTGCGCAGCGCGGCCTGGTTCGCCATATCCACCGCACGCAGCGCAATATCTCCCCGCCGCCCGCGGAGCAGATCATCCACCGAAAGCGATCCGAGTCGCATTATCGTCTCTCTCCTGCACCATCGCGCCATCGTCACGAGACGACGCGCATAATCATTCGCCGGAAGCGTCCATGCGACGCAACCGACAATGCAACGCCGCGCGATGCCATGAGGTTCCATTATTCCTCACCCCCGGCCCCTCTCCATCGCCTATAGACCGAGGTGCGTTTGATTTTCGTACGGTGATGGAGAGGGGAGGAGATGACGGAGGGAAGTTACGTCGAATTACGAATTATTGACGGCAGACTACAATAGCCGTACTAACGGCGGGGGATAGGCCGTTAACAGGGTAGGAGACGTGGCGCGGACGCCCAGATGCCGCTACAGGGAAGAGGAATCGACCGCATGACCCGCACGGCCCCACCCACCAGATCGGCACTGTCGCGGCGGCGCTTCTTCACGCTCGCGGCGGCAGCGGTTGCTTCGGCGGCGCTCGCGGCCTGCGGCGGCTCCAACGCCCAACCGTCCGCCACCACCGCGCCGACGACAGTGCCGCCGACACCGACAATCCTGCCAGCGGCGCCGACCGCGACGATTGCCCCCACCCTCCCGCCCACACCTGCGCCGACCGCGCAGGTCCCTTCTACGCCCACGAAGCCATCGGCACCGGCGCCGACTGTCATCCCGACGACCGGTACGCGGGCAACGACCGCCGCCCCGACCGCCGCGACCAGTGCGGACCTCCGGGCGCGGGGCGTCATTGATGTCAAGCAACACGGCGCAATGGGGGACGGGAAGACGGACGATACCGCCGCCATCCAGGCCGCGATCGACGCCGTCCCCGCGACGGGCGGCGCGGTCTCGTTCCCGTCGGGGACGTACATCGTCGCGCCGGGTAAGACGGTTGGCATCGTCATCAAGAGCAATCTGCTCCTGATGGGCGCGGGGGCCGGTTCCGTCCTGAAGATCAAGGACCATCTCGGCGACTGGCAGCGGCTGCTTTCGCCGAAAGACCTCGGCGGCACGGTCGAGAACTTCGCCGTCGAGGACCTCGCGTTCGACGCAAATATCGTCAATAACCCGGAGTCGCTGATTAACGAGACGAAGGACGCGACCTATCAGACCTTCGTCCATATCACGTCCGGTCGCAATCTGACTGTCCGCCGCTGCCGCTTCGCGCCCTACTCGGGTGTCTGGGCCGTCTCATTCGTCGGCCAGCAGATCGACAACTGCGCCGTGATGGACTCCACTTTCCAGTTCGCCATGCGGGACGCCAACCCGGACTACGACAACTCGGCGGTTTACGTCGAGGGGACGCACTACGTCTTCTCCGGCAACACCTTCCAGAGCACGCCGATCCCCGGCCGGGGCGCGCGCGCCTGCATGGAGGCGCACGGCGGCCCGGCGGAGGTCTTCAACAACACCGCGACCGGCTACCAGACGCTCCTCAATATCGTCGGTTCCTACTACAAGGGCGGCAGCCCCGGCGATGTCAATTGCCACGACAATACCTGCACCGACGCCTTGCAGGGGATCATGCTCTGGCCGACGCTGCCGAACGGCCTGAAGAATGTCACGGTCACGAACAACACCATCGCCCTCGCGCAGATCAAGCACGGCATCGCGGACACGAGCGGTATTTATGTGCTCTTCTCCTCCGAGGCGAAGGGCCAAGCGGGGAACATCACGATCGCGAAGAACACGATCCGCTTCCAGGACGAGGGGGCGGGACGGGGTGAGGACTTCTACTACAACTCCTCCGGCATCGGCCTGCACAACCTCGGCGGCGTCGCGGGCTGCGTGATCGACGGCAACACGATCGAGCTCGCCCCGACCAGCGGCGTCGTCATCGGCCTGCCCGAACCGGGCACGCGCTCCTTCCAGGACGTCAAAGTGACGAACAACACGATCACGAACCCCGGCCAGAACCTCGCCTTCCCGCCCGAGTTCCGCTCCGGTGTGCTCGTCAACTCCAGCGCGGCGAATCTCGAAATCAGCGGCAACACGATCAGCGATACCTTCCCGACACCCCGCCTGCCCTCCGCCATCGCCTTCGACGTGTCGCCCGGCAACACCTACACGAGCATCAACGTGAAGAGCAACACGATCAAAGCCGCCGGGAAAGAACTGCCGCTCCTGCTGCCGAACGGCGGGGAGCAGTAACGATCAATGCGCGCCCCATCACAGCTCCTTGACTATTTGATGGTGATACATCCGCGTGCATTCCTGTCGGCAGGAATGCACGACATACATCAGAGTCTCAGACCGAATCGCTCAACGACGGCGCTCATGATCTGAAAATCGCTCAGGACGGTGCGATAGATGTATCGGTAGAACGGTCGCTGAGCCGAATACTCCATTACGCGCTGGGCCTCCACCGGCCCGATCAATGCGATCAACCCGGCGTACTCGAAATGGCAGACGGTGAAATGGAGGTAGTTGCTTTTCTCAGTGCGGCACCCCTCAGGAAAGCCAACTGGCACATCGGGATATCGACGCCGCCATTCTCGTTCGGTCTCTATCAAGTCACTGCGTGATGCCCACCAGTGCAGCTGCTCGTGAATGTAGGTGGCCAGGAGCAGTGCGTCATCCTCGGCGTAGTGTGTGTTGAGCGTCAACACCGGGTGGCTGTGCGAGATTGCGCCGTCTTCGATCCGCACATGGTCGGTAAACTGCCATTTGCTCAGATCGTGCCGTCCGAAGAGGTCGAGCAACTGGTCACGGACACGCGCCTCGGTCGACGTGCCAGTAGCAAGCGAGACGGTTATCGCTGCCATACCGATACCTCCACCGGTGAATCGAAAGGCGCGGGACAGTAGCGATCATCGCTGCACGGCGGGCGGGAGCGTGGCATGGCCGACGACGCGCCCGCTCTCCGTCTCCTTGACCGCGATGTCGATCGTGTAGCCGAGCGCGACCAGATAGCGTTGCAGCGTACCGAGTTGCAGATTGGCGCGCGGCTGCTCGAACCGGCTGACCGCTTGCTGCTGAAGACCGGCCAATGCAGCGGCAGCAGCCTGGCTCAGGCCACGTTCCTCGCGCGCCCGGTGGAGCAGGTATGCCAGATCGAGCGCCATCTCCGCGAGCGCCAGTTCTTGCCGCTCCTCCGGTGAGAAGGTGGCAACATAATCGTCGATCTCATTGTGGGGCACCGCTGGCTCATTCATGGAAACCGTTCCTCCCAGTCCCGCTTGTATGCTCGTGCTTTCGCGAGCGCTCCGATGTCGATTTTCTGCCTTTTCTTGACATACCCATTCGTCAAGATAATCTCCTGCCCCCGACGGAAAAAGAAGAAGACGCGGGCGATATTCGCGCTACCGATTCGCAGTTCGAGGATGCCGTCTGATGGATTAACCATCTCGGTGAGTGGCGGGCCATGCCGCTCACTCTGCTCGATCTTCTTGATGCCAGCGACGACGAGTTTATGCAGCATTGGCTCTGCATGGCGCAAGTCCTCCAAAAAGTGGAGCACGGGCCGATCACCATGTGAATCGACATAGAAGCGGACAGAGAATTGCATCGACCCTCGCCATCGTTACAACATCTTTGTAGTAGTATACACCAGAGCGCAAGGGCGTCTGGCGTGCGTATGATACGGTCAACCGAGAGAGGCATTCCAGGTGATGCGCCGGGCACAGTCTGGATTTGCACTGGAGAAGCGCGCTGCGTGCCTGCTCAGGCATGGGCACCAGCGGTTACCTCGCCAATCGTCAACGCGGGCTTCCTCTCCAGGATTTCGCCGATGCGCTCCGCCTGTTCGTCCAACGCGCGCCGCTGCCGCGCGGTCAGCCGGACGAAGGGTTCCACGGTGATGTCGAGTTTCCGCCCCGCTCGGCGCTGGTGCCAGACACCAGCCACGGTCCCATCGATGAGGAGCACCGGAAAGTTCCCCGCCTGACCGCTGGGACTCAGCGCGCGTTCGGCGGCCCGACCGGGGAAGAGCAGCGCGCGCGGGTGGCAGCCGACCGTGTACGCATCGAAGTAGGGCAGCAGCCGTACGCTGTCGGCTGCCGTGGACGGCGCTATCGTGTCTCCGCATGGCAGGAATGCGCGGACGCCCTCGATCTCAACCTGCTGCAGTGCATCGGAGAGCGAAGCGAACAGCCCCGCCGCCCACGGACGCGGCGCACCGAACCACTGTGCGAACTGCTGCGGCGTCGCCGGCCCGTACGCATACACGTAACGCTGCACCATCTCAGCGAGGGCGGTTTGTCCGTCGGCGGGGCGGAATCCGGGCAACCAGCGGCGCGGGCTGGTGTAGGTGACGTTGCGGCCGCGATTGGGGCCGAAACAGAGCGCGCCTCGGTTCGCCGCAACCCCCATCGCCTGGCGCCAGCGGGGCCACATGCCATTGAACGCGGGCATGACCAGATCGCCAGCCCAGGCGCCGACCTGGGCGACGACCGCCTCGCCCAGTTCGTCGCCGGTCAACGCGGCGTCGTCCAGCGCGAGAGCGATCGCCTCGACGACCGCTTCGCCCTACGCGGGTGTCAGCCGCATATCCGGC
Organism: Thermomicrobiales bacterium; assembly: GCA_051002645.1. GTDB lineage: Bacteria > Chloroflexota > Chloroflexia > Thermomicrobiales > JALYUS01 > JALYUS01. Next base: position 4,684 of record JBPCMC010000508.1, on the reverse strand, counting down.
GCGGCGTTGCTGTGGGAAGGCGGGATCGCGGACAGCGCGCCGGTCCAGATCGGCAGATCCTTCGTGGGCAGCAGGTGTACCGTGCCGCGCGGCCCGAAGGTCTTGACCAGACTGCGCTCGGTCCACAGGGCTTCCCGGACATCCGCGCGCGTGGCGCCCGCGAGCCGCAGCCCGATGGACAACTCGGCAGCGGACAATATTTGGGCGTGCGCGCCGCAGATCGCGCCGACGATGTCGGCGGGCCGGACGCCCTGCAACGGGGCGGACAGCGCGTGACGGTCGAGGCGCATGGCACACACCGCAGCCCACGACACGCGCGGCGCCGCTGTCCTAGAGTTGGTCATCGAGTGAGCCGATCATAGCCAGCCGCGCTCCTCGGCGATGCGGGCGGCGTCCGCGCTGCCGCGCGCGTCGAGCTTCTGGATGGCCGCCGAGAGGTAGTTGCGCACGGTGCCCTCGGAGAGCGAGACGGCCCGCGCCATCTCGGCAATCGTCGCCCTGGATGCCGCGACGCGCAGCAGTTGACGCTCGCGCTCGCTGAGCGGACTCGGCCCCGCACTGAGCGCGGAGGCTGCCAGCGCCGCGTCGATGACCCGCTCCCCGGCCATCGCGCGCCGGATCGCCCCAGCCAGTTCGCTCGATGGCGCGTCCTTGACGAGGAAGCCGACCGCCTTGCTCTCCATTGCCCGCCGCAGGTAGCCGGGCCGCCCGAAGGTGGTGAGCATCAGCACGCGGCAGGAGGGCAATTGCGCGTGGAGGGCGGCAGCGGCGGCGATGCCGTCACAGCCGGGCATTTCGATGTCGAGGAGCGCCACGTCGGGCCGCGTCGCCAGCGCGCGGGGGACCACCTCATCGCCGCGCGCCACCTCGGCGACGACGTCCATGTCGTCTTCCATCGCGAGCAGCGCCGCGAGCGCCCCACGGATCATCGCCTGATCCTCAGCCAGCAGGATGCGGATCATCGCACGCCCTCCGTCACGACGGTCGGTGTCACGCGCGGTGCGCGCTCAACGAGGGGCAGGGTGACGCGCAACGCGAACCCACCCGCCGGGCTGGGTCGCGCCTCGACCGATCCGCCGATGACGGCGGCGCGTTCCGCGAGGCCGCGCAGGCCGCTCCCGCTCAATGATTGCGGCAACGGCGTAGGGCGGTTGCCGTCACCATCGTCGGTGATCTCGGCAGTGACCGCACCGTCCGCGTGCCAGATGCGGATCGTGGCGTGCCGGGTGCGACTGTGCCGCACGACATTCGTCACGCCCTCGCGCACCGCCCAGGCGACGACGGGCTCGATGGCGGGCGGCAATGGCCCGGCCACCGCCTCGCACTGGCAGGCGATCCCCGCTGCCGCAAGGATCTCCCGCGCATTGTCAATCTCGGTGGCGAGCGCCGGCTGGCGATAGCCAGTGACCGCCTCGCGCACTTCGCGCAGCGCCTCCTGCGTCACCGTCTGCACATCGTCCAGTTCGTGCATCGCCCGCGCGGGATCGCCGGGCAGCAGACGGCGGGCGAGGGACGTCTTGATGGCGATAGTCGAGAGGCTGTGCCCGAGCAGATCGTGGACATCGCGCGAGAAGCGCAGCCGCTCCTCGGCGACCGCCAGCCGCGCGATTTCCTGCCGCGCGGCGCGCAGTGCGCGGATCGTCACCACCAGCCGGGAGATGCCGATCATCACGACCGCGACGGCGGCGACCGGCGAGACGATGCGCCCCGCGACGTTCCAATCCGCCGTCACCCACCCCACCCAGACCGTGAGGAGCGTCAAGCTCAAGATTGTCGGGGCTGCGGCGCGCACCGGGAGTGTGACCGCCGCAGCCATGTTGGCGTACATCACGAACCAGAGCCAGTCAATGCTGTAGGCGCGGGTGAGGAAGAGCACAATCGCCGTGATGGCGGCGATCAGCGCGACGTGGAGCCGGACCTCGCGCGGCGAGAGCGGCGCATCTCGGAACGGGTCATGCAGCATCAACCAGAGATAGATGACGACGAAAAGCGCCATCCCGGCGAGGGCGATGCATAACCGCAGCGGCGAGGGATGCGCGGCCAGCAGATCGCGAAGCGGATAGAAGAGGAAGGGGAGCCAGATGACGGTGAAGAGCAGCCAGACAGCGGGGTGAACGACACGATCCGCCGCATCCATCCGCAGCCCGGCCAGCGCACGCGCGGGCAGCATCGTCCGCATCTTCCCGAATACGCTCAACTTCTCCGCTCGCCCATCCATCTCGCAGACTCCCGACGCGGCGCGCTCGCCGATTGCTCCATCAGTATAACGGGTGACGGTGAACGAGGAGGGCCGGACGACCGCCTATGACGGTCGCCCGGCCATTGATTGCTTGCTAATCGAGTTCTTCGTGGGCGAGCATTGCTGCGACGGGCAGGGATTCATGGTGCGGGAGCGATGGCTGGAGCCGCAGGAGCCGCGCGGGGAGGGTCGGAAGCCACCAGTTCCAGCGGCCCATCAGCGAGACGAGCGCGGGTACGAGGAGGGCGCGGATCACTGTCGCGTCGAGCAGAATGCCCGCCGCCAGACCGGTCGCCAGCATCTTGATCTCCGTCACCGGTGCGGAGGCCATCGAGACGAAGGCGAGGGTGAGGATCAGCGCCGCGCAGGTGACGAGCCGGCCCGTCCGCCCGATTCCCTCGACGACCGCCTCGTTCGTCGATCCCGTCCGGTCGTACTCCTCGCGCATCCGGGCCATGATGAAGACTTCGTAGTCCATCGAGAGGCCGAAGAGGAAGGCGAAGACCATCAGCGGCACCCAGGCGGTGATCGACCCTGACGCAGTGACTCCGCCAATCAGGCCCGAGCCGTAGCCGCGCTGCCAGACGAGCGTCAGGACGCCCCACGCCCCGCCGACCGAGAGGACGTTGAGCACGACCGCCTTGAGCGGCAGCAGCAGCGAGCGGAAGGCCCGCGCGAGCAGCACGAAGGTGGCAATAGCAATCAGTGCGAGCATCAGCGGGAAGTTGCCGTAGACGGCGGCGACGAAATCGACGTTCGCCGCAGCATCGCCGCCGATACGCGCCTGCGGCGCCCCGGTGTGCGCGGCCTGCTTGACGTGGTCGAGAGTCGTATGGCCCGCGCCGGAGTTCGCGTCCACCGTCGGCAGGACGGTAATCAGCGCCATGCCATCGCGCCGCCACGCGGGGTCATTGGGAGCAATCGCCGCCCGCACGCCACCGACCGCCGCGAGACGCGCCGCCATTGCGTCGGCGTCCGCCGGTTGCGCGAGTGCGTAGATCGGGGTGAGCGCGCCCGCGCCGATCCCTGATTGCTCCAACGCGACGAGGCCATCACGCGCGTCGCCGGACTGGGCGAGGGCATCCGTCTGCGGGTCGCCGGGGTGGAGGCCGAGGGCGGAAACCAGCAATACACCGAGGATGAGGAGCGCCGCGCTCGCCGCCACCCAGCGCCGCCGGACGACCATGCGCGCCCAGGCGGTCCAGGCATGGCTGACGTGCGCCTCGCGGCGGCCGCGCGGCCAGTCGAGCCACGGCCCGACGGTGGCGAGGACGACGGGCAGGAGCGTGACCGCCACCGCGACGCTGACCAGCGGGATCAACATCCCGCCGACGCCAACGCTGCGCAGGAAGGGGATCGGCAGGGCGACGAGCGCGAGCAGCCCGACAGCGACCGTCGTGCCGCTGTGGATGACCGCCATGCCCGCCGTCTCCATCGCCCGCTGGACGGCCTCGGCATTCGCATAGCCCGCCGCCCGCTCCTCGCGCCAGCGCACGACGACGAGCAGCGCGTAGTCAATCGCGACGCCGAGGCCGATCAGCCCGATCAGGAACTGGACGATGAAGGAGATGTCGGTGACGGTGGTAGCGCCCCAGACCAGCAGGAACGCGCCCATGATCGCCGGGACGGCCATCAGGAGCGGGACGAGGGCGAGGAAGGAACCGAAGACGAAGGCGAGGATAATCAGCGCGCCCAACCCGCCGACGATCGACTCGGTGGCACGCTCCCGCCGCCACTCGTCGCGCTGGCGCTGCTCAGCGCCGTCGTGCCGGTGATATGGAACGGTGCGCCCGCGATGCGCACATCCCGCACCGCCGCCTGCACCTGCGTCAATCCCGGCGCCCCGTCCGCGAAGCCGACCGGGCTGGTCGGCGTATCGACGAGCGCGAAAGTCGTCCGCCCGTCCTGCGAGACGAAGGCATGGTCGCCGGTGGAGGGGTACGAAACGATATGCGCGCCCGGCGCCGCCGTGGCGACTGCGGCGAGCGCGCCCGTCAGTTGGTCAGTGATACCGGGAGAATCGACCGTCGTGCCATTGGGGAGGGTGACGACGAGAACGACCGGCGGCGTGCCGATGCCGTAGGTGCGCAGGATCGTCTCATTGACCATGGACGATTCCTGGCCTGGCGAGGAGAACTGCTTCGAGAGCGCGCCCGTCGCCCGTGCGACCATGAGAATGCCGACCACCGTCACGGTGAGCCAGAAGAGCGCAACGAGCAGCTTGTGCCGCAGAACCCAGCGTGTGAACGTTGACATGATTACCCGTCTCCTTGCTAACTGTCTGCCCATTCGCGATCGTGATTTGTACCCTTCCAGCGTAGTACTACAGCCGCACTTCTGTGATAGGCTCCTGCCGACGGAAAGGAGTTTATCGTCATGATTGTCCCTGCTGGTCCCGCTTCCCTTGACGCCCTCCATGCCACGATCGCGCCGCGCTTTCGTCGC
>JBPCMC010000507.1:0-8343 GCA_051002645.1 Thermomicrobiales bacterium | reverse complement strand
TCGTCTCTCTTTGTTTTTTTTGTGTTTCTCCTCCTCTCCCCCGTCTCGCCCTCCCCCCCCCCCCCCCCCCCCCCCCCCCAGTACCCAGGTACGTTCTTAATCCTCATAAAACTGCCCCCACCGGGATGCGGCAATCGCTCTGCAAATCGCTGTAGCGCCGTTTACGTGAGCATCACGCACTGGCATCGCGGCGCCTTGCGGTTCCGCAGGCTGAATCGCGGCGGATCGAGGGCGCGGCGGATAGCGCCCAGCAGTTGATCCGCAGTGAAGGGTTTTTCCAGCACGGCGCTATTGAGCGCCCGCAAGGCGCGATCGTGCGTGCGCAGAAAATGGATGTCGCCGGTGCAGGCGATGGCGGCAATCGCGGCGGTCGCCGGGTCATCCCGCAATTCCTGAAGTACTTGCACCCCGGCATAATCGCCATCGAAACGCATTTCGAGGAGCAGCACGTCCGGCCGCTCGCGTCGAAGAAATGCCTGCGCGCCCGTCGCCACCGGCCACATCGCGGTCTCGAATCCTGCGTCGCCGAGGATGATGTCGAGCATCTCCCGCAGGTCGGCATCCGCTTCGATGCATCCAATCCGTATCATCGTATCCTTGCCCCATATTCCGCCGCACCAATTGCGTTTCCTTGTTTCCCTTCTGGTTACTTCCCACGAACGTACAGAAAGGTTCCCTCTGCCCGTCACCAGCCCTGCCGCGCTCACGGGCACGCAAAACGACAGTCGGCGGCGTCTCTATACGCCGCCGACCAAATGAGAGATTCATCGCGGATTTTCGCGATGTGCGATGCCGTTGCTCTGCCGCTAGATACCGCCCTGTTCGAGGTAGCGCATCGTCGACCGTACCATCATCTCGACGCCGACGGACAGACAGCGCTCGTCGATGTCGAACTTCGGGTGATGATGGCCCCACACCTTGCCGCTCGCCTCATCGCGCGAGCCGACCCAGAAGAAGCAGGACGGAACGTAGTGGGTGAACTCCGAGAAGTCCTCGCCGCCCATCGTGCGCGGCCCGTTGAATACCTGCTCCGCGCCGACGACCGCCGTGGCGACCGTGCGGACGAGTTCGGTCATGCGCGGCTCATTGACGGTCGGCGGCACGACGCGGCGCATCTCGATTGCCGCCGTCGCGCGCATCCCCTCCGCGACGCTCGTGACGAGCGCGGGCAGCCGCGCCGCCAGTCTGTCGCCGATCTCGAGGTCGAACCAGCGCGTCGTGCCGCTGAAGGTCGCGGTGTCCGCGATGATATTCGACGCCGTGCCGCCCGCGTGGAGCGTCGCCGTCGTCAACACCGCGGGGGAAACCGGCTCGATCTCGCGGCTGACGAGCGTCTGCAAGGCATTGACGCACTCGACGGCGACCATCAGGGCATCCACCGTCTCATGCGGCATCGCTGCGTGGCCGCCCTTGCCCTGAATCTTGACGGTGAAGACGTCGCCGCCCGCCATCATCGGGCCGGGGAAGACGTTGATCGTGCCGAGCGGCATGTCCTGCATGACGTGGAGGCCAATGGCTGCGTCCACATGCGGATTCTCCATCACGCCGTCCGCGATCATCTTCTGTGCGCCACCCCGCCCCTCCTCGGCGGGCTGGAAGCAGAAGACGACCGTGCCCGGCAGTTCGTCCCGATGGCGCATCAGGATACGCGCCGTGGAGAGGAGAATCGCCGTGTGCGCGTCGTGCCCGCAGGCGTGCATCGTCCCGGCCGTCTGGGAGCGATACTCCACCGCGTTCTCCTCCTCGATCGGCAGGGCGTCCATGTCCGCCCGCAAGAGGAGCGTCTTGCCCGGCTTGCCGCCGCGCAGCACCGCCTTGACGCCGGTGACGCCGATGCCAGTATGAATATCATCGAAACCGAGCGAGCGGAGCCGCTGCACGACGATCCCACTCGTGCGCACTTCCTCCAACCCGAGTTCGGGGTGCATATGGAAGTCCCGCCGGGTGGCGATCAGTTCCGGCTCCCATTCCGCGATCTCGTCCCGCAGCGTCGTCGTTGTCGTCATATTCGTGCTTCCCTTCTCTATCCTCTCGGCGACTCCATGGGCATGATGATACCAAAATGTATCGTAGGATAAGTGGGTGGCGTGCCGAATCGGACGCCCGCACCTGTCCACCGCCAAACCGTTGTACATCTCCACAGAAGCACCATCGACACATACGCTCTTCACGTCGCAATTTCTGCATATTGCGCCGGTGGCCGCGTCACAAATGCGCTCCCACTGTCGTTAGAAAGATAGACCCGACGGAGGGATAAGGGGAAGGGAATACAATGCACGCACGACGCCGCTCTTTTTCCGCGCGAGCTCTCATCCGGTGGGCGGCTTTCGCTGCGATCGGGCTCCTCTGCGCGCTCTGCACCGCACCATCGCTCGCCGCACCCCATAAGCTCGACGTCACGGGTGTGAGCGACGCGGCAGGGCTGATCCGGGCAATCCGCGCCGCGAACAGCGGTGGCGGCACCAATTCGATCACCCTCGTGCCGAACACAACGATCACCCTCACCATCGCGGACAATGGTGACCCTGCCACCGGCGACCGCACCGGCTTGCCGGTTATCACCAATAATGACCTGACAATCAACGGCAATAACTCGACGATCCTCCGGAATAGCGGCGCGGAACCATTCCGCTTTTTTTCCGTTGACCCAAGCGCAACGCTCCGTCTGAACAGCCTCACCTTGTATGGCGGCTCAATCGTTGGGGCAGCAGGCACTACGGGGACGGCGAACGCAAACGGCGGCACCGGTGGCCTGGCGCGCGGCGGCGCCATCATCAATCGCGGTACGCTCGTCACCTCGAATCTGTCGATCACGAACTGCCAGGCAATAGGCGGTGCAGGCGGCAACGCGGCCGCCGGGACACTCAGGGAGGGCGGGAAGGGAGGCGATGGCAGCGGGGGTGGTATCGGCAATTCCGGCTCGCTGACGATGACAGGCGGAGGGCTCAGCAGTGTCACCGCGAGAGGCGGCATCGGGGGAAACGGTAGCAGCGGAGGACCGGACGGCGCGAATGGCGGCAACGGCGGGGACGCCTTCGGCGCGGCTATCTTCAATGATGGCACATTGACAGTCACGCAGACCCATTTCGGCTTAGAGTACGGTGGCAACACAACCACCAGCGGTGCGGGTGGTAACGGCGGGCTTGGGAATGTCAACGTAGGCGACGATGCGGGCGGCGGCGGAGGTGGACGCGGGGGAACCGCGATGGGCGGAGCGATTACGCTCTGGTCGGGCAGCGCGACGATTTCGCAGGCATCCTTTGCCTTCAATTATCTTGCGGCGGGCGTTGGCGGGAACGGCGGGGACGCACATTCTGCGGGTTTCGGAGGTGGTGGCGGCGCCGCCAGCGGTGGTGCAATCGCCATATACGCGGGCAATATGACCCTCTCGAACAGCACATTCACGAACAACGCGGCGGCGGCACAGGTGGCAGTGGTAAATACACCCTACACCAATGTGACCCACTCAACCCATTCAACTGCAATAACGTCCAGTATGCCGGAAATTCACAGGAGGGCGGATACGGTGGCGATGGGGCGGGCGGAGCCATCGCGGTCGTTGGCGGCGTGGCGACAGTGCAGGGCAGCACGTTCGATACAAATACGGCTTCCGGCGGCGCTGGCGGCTATACCCCATCATCAAGCGGGGCGTACAACAGTGATACATCTACCCTGATAGGTATTGTAGGCGCGAACGGTGGCACAGGTCGGGGCGGAGCCGTGAGCAACAACGGCACACTCCAGTTTCTTGATAATGCCGCAAATAACGGCAGGGCAATCGGCGGCTCCGGCGGGAACGGGGGCGACGGACCATTCATCGGGGATAGCAGCCAAGTTCGCGGTGGCAATGGTGGCGTCGGCGGCGAGGCACATGGCGGCGCAATCGACGATGCGGGATCGCTCACGATGAATCGCAACTCCCTGACGACATCCCGCGCATCGAGCGGCATCGGTGGAACGGGCGGGTCCGCAGGGTGTTGCACAGGCGGCGGGCATGGAGGGAATGGGACGACCGGCGGACACGCCATCGGAGGTGCAATCCATAGCACGGGCGCGCACATCGCGAACACGACGATAAGCGACGCGCAGGTAAATGGCGGGAACGGCGGCGGCGGCGGCTATCCAACCGCTAGTTGCTACAACTATTGCGGAAATACTCCATATTTCGGCACAAGCGGTAATGGAGGCGCAGGCGGGAATGGTGATGGCGGAGCGATCATGGACGAGATTGGATCGCTCGACCTGACGAATAGCACGATCTCGGGCGGCATCGCGTCGGGAGGCACGGGCGGCATTTCGCCGCGCGTGGGCGACCATTTCGGCACATCGGGTGCCTACGGGACGAGCAGCGGCGGCGGCATCGTGAATGCGGGAGTGGGCGCCGTGACCCTCACGAACACGATTATGCTCGCCTCAGTTGCGGACACGGGCGCGAATTGCGGCGGCGCGATCAGCGATGGCGGTCACAATATCGAATGGAAACCAATCAACACCTGCGGCTTCTCTGCCGGCAAACATGATCTCTTTGTTGACCCGAACCTACCTGCCAACCTGTCGTCATGCTACTTCGGGTTCGGCTGTAGCAATGCGGTTTCCTTTTTCCCCCTGCCATACACCAGCCCTGCGCGCAATGCAGGCGACACAGCGATCTGTGCGGGCGCGGCGGTGGGCGGTGTGGACGCACGCAACAAGCCCCGCGCTACCATGCATTGCGATATCGGCGCGTTCGAGTTGCAGCCTGCCTCGTTCCCCGCGCCGCAGTACGTGCCGAGCGATCTGGACGCCGGGCTGGCGTTCATGCTCGCCCTCACGCCGAGCACTGATACACCCGGAGACTATTCCAGCGTCATCCACTTCATCTGCGATGACCCTGTGGCAATCTGCCCCGCCGATTACACCTTCGGCCCGTCGGAGCGGACACATACGTTCTCCTTCACGCCCAACACGACCGGAGTGCAAACGATTATCCTCACCGATCCTACCAGCCCCACGTCGCCACGAACCACGCTGACCTTCACCATTCATCCATCACTTACCACGCTCGATGCGACCACTGGCACGACGGCTGGCGGGAATACCGTCACCGTGACGGGTGCGGGCTTCATCACGGGCCAATCCTCGGTGACAATCGATACCGTAGCGGTGGATCCATCGCGGATCGCCGTCCTGAGCGGCACCAGCCTGACCGTGCGTATGCCCGCGCATGATGTCGGCAATGTCAATATCGGTTTGGTCGTCCGCAGCATTCTGTCTCGCACACAGACCACGTATTCCTATACATACGCGACGCCGACGCTCACCAGCCTGAGCGCCACGAGCGGATCGGTTGCAGGCGGAAACACGGTCACGATCACTGGCACGGGCTTCGCGCTCACCGGCACGAACGTGACGATGGATGGGGGCTTCGTAGATGCGAGCAAAGTGGCGGTCGTGGACGACCACACGATCCGTGTCGTGATGCCTGCGCACGGGGCAGGCGTCGCCCAGGTCGGCGTGAATACCAACTTTTTCGTATCCTCGACGAACACTCTCCCCTATACATACGTCTTCCCCACCCCGACGCTTACGAGCCTGAGCGCCACCGGTGGCCCGATCGCGGGCGGGAACACGATCACCATCACCGGTTCGTTCTATCAGGCATTCTTCCCCACACCTCCTGTCGTGACGATCGATGGCGTGGCGGTGGCACTCAATCTCCTCGGTGCAGTAAGTGATACCGCTATCAATGTCACCATGCCAATACACGCCGCAGGAACGGTGCAAATCGGTGTGACGAACCACGGGATCGCGAGTGCGACGACTCTGCCGTATACCTATACGGATAGCCGACCGACGTTGGTCAGTCTCAGCGCAACGAGCGGCCCGACGGCCGGCAATACGCCGATCACGATCACCGGTAGCCGTTTCATCGCCGGGAACACGACGATCACTATTGACGGCGTGGCGATTGCCGCCAGCGCCGTCACGGTCGTAAACGACACCACCATACATGTCACCATGCCCCCGCATAATGCAGGTGTAGTGCAAGTCGGCGCGACGGTGAACGGCGTTGCCTCGCCCACGACGCTCCCGTACACCTACGCTTCGGTCGGCGCGGCCCCGCCGCCGCAGCCAGCCGGACCGACAAATGGCGCGCCGGATCCTGTACCGCCCGTGCGGCCAACGGATCCGGCGGGCGGCAATGCAAACCCGCTGCCCGGTCCGAAACCGTAGTACGTCCGAACGACGCCCCATAGCGGCACCTGGTGAGAAGGGCAAGGGCGGAGGCCGGGAAGCATCTGCCCGCGTAGAGATACCGCACCAGAAGAGATTGCGTGTTGCGTCCGCGTTCCCCTCGTTGCATGATGTCTCCATGATCGGCGGTGCATAAAATGACCTTGAGAGGAGCGCGAATATGGCGAACGGCACGACGGGGCGGCGGATGAAACTCGGCACGATGCCCTCGCTCAAAGAGGACTCGCTCAACGGCGGCACGCCGCGTTACCGGGACATTCAGGCGATGGCGCAGACGGCGGAGGCGGTCGGGTTCGACTCCTTCTGGCTGGCGGACCATGTCGTCTTCCGCGCGCCGGGGGAGGAGAATGTCGGCTGCTGGGAGGTCTTCACCTTCCTCAGCGCGCTGGCGGCGGCCACGACGAAGATCGCGCTCGGCCCGCTGGTCGCCTGCACATCGTTCCGCAATCCGGCACTGCTCGCCAAGATGGCGGACAGCCTCGACGAGATCAGCGACGGGCGGTTCATCCTCGGCCTCGGCAGCGGCTGGAACGAGCCGGAGTACACGATGTTCGGCTGGCCCTTCGACCACCGCGTGGGCCGCTTCGAGGAGGCGATGGCGATCATCGCGCCGCTCTTGCGCGAGGGCAACGTGGACTTCCACGGTCAGTACTACGACGTATCGGACGCGGTGCTGAAGCCGCGCGGCCCATCGCGGCAGGGGCCGCCGCTGATGATCGGCGGCACGCGGCCCCGGATGCTCGGCCTCACCGCGCGGTATGCGGACGCCTATAACACCGATACCGTCTTCAGCGCCGAGCGCGTCACCGAGCTCTGGTCCGGGATGAAGGCAGCCTGCGCCGAGGTCGGGCGGGACCCGGCGACGCTCGAACTGACATCGTTCACCTCCGTTCGCATCCTGCGGGATGGCGAATCGGCGCAGCCGGGCGAGCAGGCCATCGTCGGGACGGTCGAGCAGGTCGCCCAAGCGCTCCAGCAGTTCGCGGATGCGGGCGTCACGCACCTCATCTTCCGCTTCGAGCAACTGGGCGTCCCCGGCATCGAGGCGTTCGCGCCCGTCATGGAGATGCTGGATCAAGCCTGAGTTCGCGGACGTCGGTTATGTCTTGGCCGGCGACGACGGCGCGGCAGGAATTGGTTTCGGGTCCGGGTCCCAGGTTGTGTCGATTTTCGACCGCTGGTATGCCTTGACCATCTCCGCGACCGCCTCGGCCGGGTCGTCAGTCACGGTGAGCAGGTCGAGGTCGGCGGGGTTGATCTTCCCTTCCGCGAGCACCGTCGCGCTGATCCAGTCGCGCAGCCCCTGCCAATACGCCGTGCCGAAGAGGACGACCGGGAACATGCCGAGTTTGCCGGTCTGGATCAGCGTCAGCGACTCGAAGAGCTCGTCCAGCGTGCCGAAGCCGCCGGGGAAGCAGATGAAGCCCTCGGCATATTTGACGAACATCGTCTTGCGCACGAAGAAGTAGCGAAAGTTCAACGGCAGGTTGATGTAGCGGTTCATCCCCTGCTCGAAGGGCAGTTCGATATTCGCGCCGACGGAGATGCCGCCCGCGCCGATGGCGCCCCGGTTCGCCGCCTCCATGATGCCGGGGCCACCGCCGGTGATCGTCGCGAATCCCGCCTTCGCCAGCCCCGCGCCGACCTCGCGCGCCGCCGCGTACATCGGGTCGCCCTCACGCGTGCGGGCGGAGCCGAAGACGGTCACGGCGGGGCCGATGCCCGCCAGCGCGTCGAAGCCGGAGACGAACTCGCCCGTAATGCGCATGATGCGCCACGGGTCGCTGTGCGTGAACGCCGCCACCTGCGCGCGGTCGCGGTCCGTCCACGAGAGCAACTTGCGGTCCTCGGTCTGCTGCCCCTGCTGGGCGGCTCGGTTCAGCGTGACATTGGGGATCATATCGCCCGCCGCCTCTGGCCGCTCGCCGTTCGATTCGTCGTGCATCCTCGGTCCTCCGTCCACTCCACTTTGCGGTTAACGATCAGGGCTTATGCATTCTCGGCCAGCGGGATGGCGAGGAGGGCGAGGACTTCCTTCGGGTGGCCGCTATAATAGCGTAACCGCGCGGCAATCGTCCGCCAGCCCGCCTGATGCAGCAGCGTGACCAC
>JBPCMC010000506.1:0-11356 GCA_051002645.1 Thermomicrobiales bacterium | reverse complement strand
GGTTAGCGGCGGCGGTCGCGGTGGCCGTCGCGGGCGTCCATCTCGTCGCGCGGGCGGGCGATGGAGAAGGGGACGCGGCGACCGCGCAGGTTCGTGTTGCTCATCACCTGAATGACCCGCTGGGCATCCGAACTGGGCACCTCGACGAAGGCGAAGCCGTCGTAGATGTCGATTGAGCCGATCGATTTGCCGGGGATGCCTGCCTCGTTAGCAATCGCGCCGACGAGGTCCATCGGGCGGATGCCCGCCGTGCGGCCCGCGCCGATGAAGAGGCGGGTCATGCCCTCCTCGACACCGTCCGCGTCGCCGTCCAGCGACGAGACAGCCGCCTCTTCGAGCCGCTGCGCCGTGTCGCCGCGCGCCATGCGCACCGCCGCCGCCGCGATGTCCATCGTGTCGAACTGGTCGGCCAGCGATTCGACGATCAGCAGTTCCTGGCCGAGATTGCCTTCCTCGATCACGCCGGTAAGGGCGGCCTTGAACGCCTCGCGCCGCCGCGCCGCCACGTCCGCCAGACTGGGTAGCCGCTTGACGGTGATATGCTGGCCGATCACGCGCTCGATCATCCGCAGGGTGTAGCGCTCGCGCGGCGAGGCGAGGGTGATCGCTTCGCCCGCACGCCCGGCGCGGCCCGTCCGCCCGATGCGATGCACGTAGGCTTCCGGGTCGGTCGGGATGTCGTAGTTGATGACGTGCGAGACCTCCGGGATGTCGAGGCCGCGCGCCGCCACGTCGGTGGCGATGAGCAGATCGACCTGACCGTCGCGGAAGCGGCGCATGACGCGGTCGCGCGTGCTCTGGGGCAGGTCGCCGTTGATCGCCTCCGCCGTATAGCCCGCGCCGCCGAGCCGCTCGGCCAGTTCGTTCGTCTCGTTCTTGGTGCGGCAGAAGATGATCGCGGACTGCGGCGTCTCGACATCGAGGATGCGGGTGAGGGCATCGAACTTGTCGCCGCCGGGCAGTTCGTAGGCGGTCTGCGTGGTGTTCGCGACCGTGACGTGCGCCACATTGACGCTGACGCGCTGCGGGTCACGGAGGTACTTGCGGGCGAGCGCGGCAATACGCGGCGGGATAGTGGCGGAGAAGAGCGAGGTCTGCCGCTCCTCGGGGATCGCCTCGAAGATGAATTCGATGTCCTCCACGAAGCCCATATCGAGCATCTCGTCCGCTTCGTCGAGGGCGACCATCTTGACGTTGCTCAGGTCGAGCGTGCCGCGCCGCATATGATCCATCACACGTCCCGGCGTGCCGACGACGATCTGCACGCCGTGGGAGAGGGCGCGCAGTTGCCGCTCGATCGGCTGGCCGCCGTAGATCGGCAGCGTCGTCACGCGGTGATAGCGGCCCAGTTGGTGTATCGCCCCGGCCACCTGCATCGCCAGTTCGCGCGTCGGGCAGAGGACGAGCGCCTGCGGATCGCGGATCGCGCGGTCGATCCGATCCAGCATCGGCAGCGCATAGGCCGCCGTCTTGCCCGTGCCGGTCTGCGCCTGGGCGATGACATCCTTCCCCTGGAGCATCAGGGGGATGGTGCGCGCCTGGATCGGCGTCGGCTCCTCGTACCCGGCATCGGAGACCGCCTTGAGCGTCTCCGGCGAGAGGCCGAGATCGGTGAAGGTCGGCAGCGGCGCGGCCTCGACGGGCGCGGCGGGGGCTTCGTCGGCCATCGCCAGATTGGTCTCAGGCGCGCGGCGCGGGCGGCGCGGGCCGTCGCTGCCGCTATACGGGCGGTGGTCGCCTGAGCCGGAAGTGGGTCGTCGTGGCGGTCGGGAAGACATGAGCGATGCTCCTTGATACACCCGCCCCCCGGCCCCCTCCCGACACGGGAGGGGGGGAGGTAGGGAAGAATCCATGAATAACGCGCGCAATGTGCGTGCCTTACTAGTATCCCACACGACGCCAAACTGCGTGCCACGGCGGGTAACGTATTCGTAGGGGCGGTGCTTGAACCGCCCTCGCTGCTGTGCCGATGCCTCAACGGATAGCCACGAACACCCGCAAGCCAGGGAGGGCGGTTCGAGCACCGCCCCTACGCGCCTGGCGAGGGTGCATCGGAGTCGAACTGACCTGCCCCGCCTCTCAGTGCCGCACGACGGGGTTGAATGCCGCGTGCGCTATACTACCCACCACACGGTCTTCTCCGTATTTCTCCCCCTCTCTATCGCCGGACGAATTGTTCTGTTTCGTAGCCAATGGGCGATGGAGAGGGGGCCGGGGGGTGAGGAAAAGATGCACATCGCGCCCACGCATAAAGCATTCGATGCGTACGAGGCGGCGCTCGCCGATTTTCGCGACCGCAAGGTGACGCACGAGGGCGCGGTGCGGATCGCCTTCCACACGCTCCTCGATGCGCTCGCGCCGGTGCGCTGGAAGGTGATCGGCGAGCAGACGATGGGGAGCATCCGGCTCGATGGGGTGATGAAGGACGGCTTCAACCTGACGCGCGGCTACTGGGAGGCGAAGGATACGGGAGACGACCTCGACGAGGAGATTCGCAAAAAGATCGCCAAGGGGTACCCGCTCTCCAATACGATCTTCGAGGACACGCGCCGCGCCGTGCTCTACCAGAATAAGCAGCAGGCGATGGACGTGCCGCTCACTGACCGCAAGCGACTGGCGGATTTGCTCGGCCAGTTCTACTCCTACGAGGAGCCGGACATCGTCGCCTTCGGCAAGGCGATTGAGGAGTTCCGTACGATCATCCCAGACCTCGCGCGCGGCTTGGAGAAGATCATCCACGAGGCGCGCGGCACGAACATCGCCTTCGTCGCCGCCTTCGTCGCCTTCCGCACCACCTGCCGCTCGTCCATCGACCCGAATATCACGGACACCGCGCTCGAAGAGATGCTGGTGCAGCACCTGCTCACCGAACGGCTCTTCCGCACCGTCTTCAACAACCCCGACTTCACCAAGCGCAACGTGATCGCCGCCGAGATCGAGAACGTCATCGCCGCCCTCGCCAGCAAGTCGTTCAGCCGCGACGACTTCCTGATGGCGCTCGACCGCTACTACCGACCCATCGAGGAGGCGGCGGCGAAGAAGACGACCGATTGGTCCGAGAAGCAGACCTTCCTCAACACCGTCTACGAGCGCTTCTTCCAGGGTTTTTCGATCCGGCAGGCGGACACGCACGGTATCGTCTACACGCCGCAGGAGATCGTCGATTTCATGGTCAACAGCGTCGAGGAGGTGCTGCAATCGGAGTTCGACACGACGCTGAGCGCGCCGGGCGTGGCGATTCTCGACCCCGCGACGGGCACGGGTAACTTCGTCGTCAACATCATGCGCCGCATCAAGAACCCGGCGGACCTGAAGCGCAAGTACGCCAGCGAGTTGTTCGCCAACGAGATTATGCTCCTCCCCTACTACATCGCCGCGATGAACATCGAGCACGAGTACTACGAGAAGACCGAGGAGTACGCCCCCTTCGAGGGCCTCTGCTTCGCGGACACGCTCGACATGGCGCAATCGCCGCAGTTGGGCCTGTTCAGCGAGCAGAACACCGCCCGCGTCCAGCGCGAGAAGGACGCTCCGATCACCGTCGTCATCGGCAACCCGCCCTATAACGTCGGCCAGAAGAACGAGAACGACAACAATAAGAATCGCGCATATCCAGTTGTTGATAAGCGCATTCGCGAGACATACGGAAGAGATTCAAGGGCTACACTGCTCACGAAGATTTACGATGCGTATGTCAAGTTTTTCCGTTGGGCAACTGACCGTCTGCAAGGGCGAGATGGCATCGTCTGCTTCGTCTCTAACAGTGGATTCTTGGATGGAACTGCCTTTGACGGCTTCCGTCGGCATCTGCTGAGGGATTTCCCGCTGATCTACCATCTCGATTTCAAGGGTAACGCAAGGACAAGCGGTGAGCAGCGACGCAAAGAAGGCGGAAACATCTTCAGTGATGAAATACGGACCGGGATCGGAATCACGATCCTCGTTCGAAAGAAGGAGTCGCAAAAGCAGGGTGTCTTCTATCACGCTGTTGGTGATTACTGGACCGACGACCGCAAAAAGGAATACCTCCGCTCGCTGAAGACTCTTAGCGGGGTGCCTTGGCAGGCGATGATCGTTGATAAGCAAGATAACTGGCTTACTGATGCGGCGGCTCCAGAGTATCAAGATTTCATTCCGATTGGCACGAAGGAAGCGAAAGCGACCCGCACTGTCGAAATGGAGACGATATTCAAGACATACTCACTCGGCGTAGCGACCAACCGCGATGAGTGGATATACGACTTCAATGTATCGACCCTCGCAGCGAAAATGCAGCGTTTCGTAACGAACTACAACCAGGAGGTCTATCGTGCGCAGGCCGAAGGGGTAAAGCCTGCCGATATAGACGCATTCGTAAACGGGACTGCTTCATTCCTCAAATGGACCGATAGACTGAAAGACGCGCTACTGAAACACCAGACGATCCAACTTGACAAGGCGAAGATACGATCAGCGTACTATCGTCCGTATTGCAGCCAGTTCGTCTATTTCGATCATCTGCTGAATCAGCGTCGGTATCAGCAGCACCACTTCTTTCCAACAGCGGAACGCGAAAAAGAGAACTTTGCGATCTGTGTCAACGCGATTGGTGGCTCGTCGTTCTATAGTCTCGCGACGGATCGCATTCCCGATTTGCATTTCACTGGTGACGCGCAATGCTTCCCGTTCTACACCTACAACGAGGACGGCAGCGGGCGGCGGGAGAACATCACGGAGTGGGCATTGGAGACGTTCCGGGGGCGATACGGCGATCTGCCGACGGTGACGAAGCGCGACATCTTTCACTACGTCTACGCCCTGCTCCACCACCCGGAGTACCGCAGCCGCTACGCTGAGAACCTCAAACGCGACCTGCCGCGCGTCCCACTCGTCGCCGATGGCGAGGCGTTCCGGGCCTTCGTCGCAGCGGGATCGGCGCTGGCGGCGTTGCACCTCGGCTACGAGACGGCGGCACCCTACCATCTGGAGCAGACCATCGCGGAGGGCGCGACGGCGAAATCCATGTTTCATGTGGAAAAGATGAAAATTACGAAGGACAAATCCGCCGTGATCGTCAACCCGCACCTGACCCTCACCGGCATCCCGCCCGCAGCGTTCGCCTACCGCCTCGGCAACCGCTCCGCGCTGGAATGGGTGCTCGATCAATACCAGGTCAGCACCGACGCCCGCAGCGGCATCACCAGCGACCCCAATCGCCCCGACGACCCGGAGTACATCGTCCGCCTGATCGGTCAGGTCGTCGCCGTCAGCGTGGCGACGGTCGCGATCGTGGCGGGGTTGCCGGGATTGCCGGAACAGGCTGACGCCGTCACGGAGACGTAGATGCGCTTCCCATCGAGATATATCCTGGACGATCAGCCAATTAGGTGGGTAATCAACCGACGTGAGACAGTAGGGTGGTCGCAGGCTTCCAGCCTGTCTCTCGGGGCGGGGAGGCAGGCTGGAAGCCTGCGACCGCCAAGAGAAATGCGTCATATCTATCGGGTTGGCAACCTGCTTAGGTAATGCCCGGTATGTGCGCCTGTACCTGGATTTGGGGCCGCTCGACTGAGAGGCCCGGTTCCTTCGTTTTGAGCAGCGTATCGTCATAGGTATAGAGCACGCTACATTTCGCGTAGAGCGCGGTTGCCAGGTGGACAGCATCATTCCCCTTCAGGTTGATGCCGCCATATTTCCAGCACAACTGGCGTGCATCCAGCATAATTTGTCGGCTTGCCTGAACCATCAGGACATAATCATGCTCAAAGAAATCGGCAATCTTCTTCTGCGTCGCTTCCGAAGGGGTGTGCGGCCCCGATCTCTCCTTGATGACTTCGATCATCGTCAGCATGGATGTAACGAGTTTGAACTGCCCCTGTTCGGCAGCGCGGATCGCCTCGGTACACATGCTGCCATGCTGAGGGTGATTGGTGATGACATAGATGAAGATGCAGGAGTCGAAGTACCGCCGCTCCAGGCTAGGCATCCCGCATCGTCCGAATGTACTCCGCCGCGTCCACACCGCCCGTAAAATCGGGATCGATCCCGCGCAGGTCAGAGACAGACGGCAATTCATCGCTGGAACGGAGCCGTTGGATACGATCAACCCGAATGGAGATCGGTTCGCCCCGCGCATCGGTGCGCATCAGGCCGTACACGATCGCCCGTTTGCCGAGCGTGGTAACCACTTCTCCCAACATCGTGTCGGGGAAGGAGCAATCTACCCTGCGCTCGGTCAGGAAGTCGTAGATACCGAAATGGAATCCCTTGTGAATATTGACCGCTTCGATCCGTCCCTCGACAGAGCCGATTTCTTCGTAGCGCACACCGATGAGCGTATCCACGTTCGCCGCAACATGCTGGCTAATATGCACCTCATCGCGGCCCGCCCCAATCATGATGCGCGCGACATCGCCTCGATTCGCCACACCGCTGAGATGCTTCGCTTTTTCAAGGACATAATCGCTGAAGAGCGGGGGGCGCTCGGCGGATCGGCCAATGATCTCCATGCCCTCGATGAAGGTTTGCGCGACGGCAGCCCCAATAACGGGGTTGTCCACACAGGCAATCTCAATGTGCAGACTACCCGTATACGTGCTGACTACGGCCCATTCAAGACCCTGCCCCTCATCCGAGGATATGGCGGGACCAAGGGCACGAAGAATGTCCTCGATGTCGCCGACAGCGTCAAGGAATGCGGAAAGAGAGACGAATTCGGTATCGCCCAGCAGGGTGAGTCGGATGCTATTGCCAGTTGGAGACCCTGTGACCATCGTGAACGCTCCACAGTATCTAGCACAAAGGTTCTACGAATTCATAGCATACGGAGCGCCGCACGTCAAACTGTCTACAAAACGAATGAGCGTGATCGGGGTTGCGCGCGAGCGCCCTTATTGCGCCCGCGCGTTAGAGTCGCGTTAGAGCTGCGTTAGAGCTGCGGAAGTACGTTCTGGGCTTTCAACTGCATCTGTACTCCCTTCTACCTCCGCCAGATTGGTGTAGAAGGTCGCGCCGCCGCCCATGTCGGCGGTGCGCTGGCTGGTGAGGGCGTTGATGCCGCTGCGCTTCTTGTGCTGCCCGTCCCACCAGATCGCCGGGGCGATGGCGACGCCGGGCCGGGTCGTCTCGCCGACGAAGGCGGTCAGCCACGTCTCGCCCCGGTCGTTGAAGACGCGGACGAGCGCGCCGTGGGCGATGCCGCGCGCGGCGGCGTCCTCGCGGTTCAGTTCGATAAACGGCGTCCCTTCCTTGTGGATGAGCGACGGCACATTGCCGAAGGTCGTGTTGAGGAAGTGGTGCGTGCTCGGCGTGAGCAGGGCGAGCGGGTACTTCGCGTGCAGGTCCGGGCTGCCGTCCGCGCTCTCGGCGAGGGGCGTGTGTGTCGGCAGCGGGTCCAGCCCCATCCCTTCCAGCGTCTCGGAGAAGAGTTCGATCTTGCCGGAGGGGGTCGGGAAGACGCCGTCCGCGTACGAGGCGTAGGGCGTGCCGGGCGCCGAGACATTCAGCCGCACGAACCCCTCCGCCATCAGCCGCTCGCGCGTGATGCCGCGCATGTACGGGTGGTCGGACTCAAGCGCCTGGTCGATCAAATCCTCGTCCGTGTCGCGGAAGCACGGTTCATCGAACCCCATGCGCGCGGCGAGCAGGCGGAAGGTCTCGGCGTTGCAGACGCTCTCACCCAGCGGCGCGATGGCGGGCTGGTTGAGGTTGAGGTAGTAGGTGCCGTAGGCGGTGTGCAGGTCCGTCTGCTCCAGTTGCGTCGTCGCGGGGAGCAGGATGTCCGCGTACATCGCCGTGTCCGAGAAGAAGGGGTCGTGGACGACGAGGAAGAGGTCGTCGCGCGTTAGCCCCTCGCGCACCTTCTGCTGGTCGGGCGCGGCGGCGGCGGGGTTGGCATTGTAGACGTACATCGCCTTGACCGGCGGATCGAGATTGCCCGTCAGCGCGTCGCCGATCTGGATCATATTGATGTGCCGCGCCGGTGTCGCGCGCAGGTCGGGGCGCTGGAGGGCGGCCTTGTTGATCTGCGGGCCGCCGCTCGTCGAGAGGGTCAGGCCGCCGCCGAGCGTGCCGTAGGAGCCGATCAGCGCGGGCAAGCAGGCGACGGTGCGGATCATCATGCCGCCGTTGGTGTGCCGCTGCATCCCGTAGTTGACGCGGATCACGGCGGGCGCGACCGTCCCGTATTTCCGCGCGAAGCGGACGATCTCTTCCTCGGTCAGCCCCGTGATCTGGGCGACACGGGCGGGCGGGTACTCCATCGCCCGCTCGCGGAGCGCGGCGTAGCCGTGGGTATGGGCGGCGATGTACGCCTCGTCCGTCATGGCCTCCGTGATCAGGACGTGCATGACGCCGAGGGCGAGCGCGGCGTCCGTGCCGGGCTGCGGCTGGATGTGCCAGTCCGCCTGCGCGGCGGTGCGCGTCCGCCGGGGGTCGATGACGATCATCTCCGCGCCCTTCTGCCGCGCCTTCTTGATGAAGGGCATCAGGTGCGGGTTGGTCGAGACCGGATTGGAACCCCAGACGACGATCAACTTGCTGTAGATGTACGTCTCCGGGTCCGTCCCCGTCTTCGCGCCGAGCGTGAACTTGATCGCCTCGCCGCCCGCGACGGAGCAGATTGTCCGGTCCAACTCGCTCGCGCCGAGGCGATTGAAGAAGCGGTAATCCATGCTCTCGTTGTGGAGTAGACCGAGCGTGCCGCTATAATTGTAGGGGAGGATCGCCTCCGGCCCGTCGCTGGCGATGATCGCCTTGAAGCGCGACGCGATTTCATCCAGCGCCGCGTCCCAGCTGATCTCCTCGAACAAGCCCAACCCCTTCGGCCCGACGCGGCGGCGCGGCGTCAGGACGCGCGTCTCGTTGTAGGTGCGTTCGAGATAGTTGTTCACCTTGACGCAGAGGAATCCCTGCGTCACCGGGTGCCGCTTGTCGCCCTTGATCTCGACCGCGACGCCATCTTTGACTGTCACCTGGAACGAGCACGTATCCGGGCAGTCATGCGGGCAGACCCCATGCACGATCTTAATATCCTCGGCTCCCGGCGTCGCTACCATCCCTCACACCTCCGCCCGATCCGGTTTGAACCACAGAGACACAGAGAACACAGAGAAAATGCAGAGAAGAGAGACCTTGAATGTTTTTTGTTCTTCTTTCTTCCCTCTGTGTCCTCTGTGTCTCTGTGGTTCAATCGGTTTGCCATCCCCGACCGTGCCTGTTATGGGGTCGAGTATAGCGCATTGGGCGCGCGGAATAGCGGCACGCGCTCTGCGGTTAGGAAGCGTAACGATCCGCGCGACGTAACGAGGGGGCATTCAGATGGCAGTGACCGCAGAGCAGTTCGCGACCGGTATGACCATGGGCGAGTATCAGGCGCAGATGAGCCAGAACAAGGACGCGTTCGCGGCGAACATCGACGCCGCGCCCGTGACGGCGGCGGATGTCGCCCCCTTCACGGCGCTCCCCGAGCCGCTCAATGTGCTCGTCGTCACCGAGGATTGGTGCGGCGACTCGCTGGCGCACCTGCCCGTCCTCTTCCGCCTCGCCCGCGAATCCGGCGACCGGCTCACTGTCCGCGTCTTCAAGCGCGACGAAAACAAGGAATTGGCGGCGCAGTTCCCGATGCCGACCGGTCGCGTGGCGATCCCGATCATCGTCTTTTTCGATCAGCGGATGCACGAGACGGGCAAATTGCTCGAACGGCCCCAGGTCGCCCACGAGGAGATGGCGGCCTTCATGGCGGACTTCTTCGCCCGTCACCCCGATCTCGGCACGGCGGGCCAGCCGATCAGCGCCCTGACACCCGAGGCGCGGCAGGCGCTCTTCGTCGAGCTCGGCCCGTGGCGCAAGGGGCGCATCGACGCCTGGAACCGTGCCGCCGTCGCCGAGTTCACGGCGGCGGCTGCCGTGCCTGCGGGGGTATAGGCGGAGAGCCCACCCCCTGCCCCTCCCGAAACGGGAGGGGTTCTCGCGTCGGGGGCTGTTGCCTTTTTGTGACGGCTCCCTACAGGGACACTTATGAGATCTTGGGTTCAGCGACTGCCATATATAGGGGCGTGTGTTCTCCAACACGGCCAGATGCGGCACTGAATCCGCTAAGTGTCCCTGTAGGGCGGCTATAGAGCGCGTAAAAACTCCTCTGAATGGCTACAAACGTGTCACACAGGTTCCCCCTCCCGTGTCGGGAGGGGGGCAGGGGGGTGGGTTTTCCCGTACAGCGCGGCGATCCCAACCGCCGTTTCCGCGAGACTGGCGCGTAGTTCCTCCGGTTCCAGCGCCTCAACCAGTGTGCCGAGCGCGAGCAGGCTCGTGCGGGCCTGCGCCAGCGTCTCGAAGGTGAGCGGTAGGCGGAGCCGGCCGTCGCCGTCCGGCACGCCCCGCTCGGCAATCAGCGCGTGAACGCTCTCGCCGAGCAGGTCCGCCAGCAGCGGCACGCCCTCGGGCGCGATGCGGACGGTAACATCGTAGTGGGAGAAACCACCCGTGAAGGCGGCGCACCAGGTGGCCCAATACGATGCCAGATCGAAGTCGGCGGGGCGGTCGAACCGCTCGTCCGTCAACGTCGCGTCCTGGATGCGCGAGACGCGGAAGGTGCGGATCTCCCCCGCCACGCCCGCCACCAGATACCAGACACCCACCTTCGCGACGAGGCCATAGGGCGCGACGATGCGCGCGCTCGCGACGCCATCCCGCCGTCGGTAGGTGAAGGCGACGAACCGATCATGCCAGAGGGCATCCTGGAGGGTGGCGAGGTGCGGTGTCGCGCCCGCCGGCTGGAACCACGGCGCGGTGTCGAGGTGGACGCGCTGGCGGGCACGGTCGGCGCTGTCGCGCTGGCTCGCGGGCAGGGCGGTGAGGAATTTGCGCAGCACCTCGCCGAGCGCGCGGTCGAGCGCGCCGTCCGCGACCGCGCCGGGGAAGCCGGAGAGGAAGAGTGCGCGCACCTCGCGCTCCGTCAATCCGTTGAGGGTCGTCCGGTACCCCTCCGCCAGCGCACAGCCGCCGCCCGGCCCGCGCTCCGCGTAGACGGGGATGCCCGCTGCGCTGAGGGCGTCGAGGTCCCGGTAGATCGTCCGCTCCGAAACTTCCAGGTGCGCCGCAAGCTCGCGCGCCGGCGTCCGCTCGCGCGTCTGCAAGAGGAGCAAGAGGGAAAGCAGGCGGTCCGCGCGCATCCATCTCCCCCAATCGTCCACTCAACAGACCAATTGCCTGTCCGTACGCGATACACTCTTACATTTTACGCGCGACTCATGTAGGACTTACGCAGTTGAGCGCAGCGGTCGCGAGCGAGTAGAGTAGTCGGCATGAATGCACCACGCTGCTCCGACACCGAGTACATCGATTTCCTCGTCGCCACCCCGCGCGCCGTCAGTTGCGT
>JBPCMC010000505.1:0-6421 GCA_051002645.1 Thermomicrobiales bacterium | reverse complement strand
CGTAGCCGATCTTCCAGCCCGTCATGCTGAAGGTCTTGCCCGTGCTGTTGAGGGTCAGCGTCCGCTCCCACATGCCGGGCAGGGTGGCGAGCGGCAGATGCACGGCGTCATCGAAGATGATCCGGTCATAGACCTCGTCGGTGATCGCGATGACATCGTGCTCCTGGCAGAGGGCGGCGATCTGGGCGAGATCGTCGCGCGTGAAGACCTTGCCGGTCGGGTTGTGTGGCGTGTTGAGGATGAGGACCTTCGTCTTCTCGTTGAAGGCGGCGGCGAGTGCGTCCGGGTCGAACGACCAGTCCGGCGGCTGGAGCGTCACATAGCGCGGCACGCCCCCGGCGTAGATGATGTCGCCCACGTAGGCGTCGTAGAAGGGCTCGAAGAGGATTACCTCGTCGCCGGGGTCGACGAGGGCGAGGAGCGCGGCGTGCATCCCCTCCGTCGCGCCCGTTGTGACGGTCACCTCGCTGTCGGGGTCGATCTCCCGGCCATAGGCCGCGCCCAAGGTGGCGGTGATGGCGTTGCGCAGCCGGGGCACGCCGTGGCTGGGCGCGTACTGGTTATGGTCGGCGAAGATCGCCGTTGCCGCCGCTTCCTTGACGAAATCCGGCCCCGCGAAATCCGGGAAGCCCTGCCCGAGATTGACCGCCTGGTGCTTGATCGCCAGCCGCGTCATCTCCGTAAAAATCGACGTCCCGAACCCCTGTATCCGCGCGGCCCCTACCTGCTGCATGGCGTCCTCGCTACTCGATAAAATACTGAACCACAGAGGACACAGAGAAAGACGGAGAGGAGATTGGTATTCTTTTTCTCTGCGTTCCCTCTGTGTCCTCTGTGGTTAAAGTCGTTTCCGGTCAGCGGTTCGGATCGTTGGACTCGGTTGGAAGGTCGGTGCGCGGACCCCATTCGTTCCAGGAGCCGTCGTAGTTGGCCCAGTTGCGGTGGCCGGTGCGGTGCATGGCGAAGAGGACGCTCGTCGCGCTCACGCCGCCGCCGCAATAGGCGACGGTTGGTTGATCGCTGGAGACACCGGCGTCGCGCAGGATGGCGGCGAGTTCGTCGTCGCTCTTCCAGGCGCCCGTCGCGGGGTCGAAGGGGGTCGTGGAGGGGACGTTGATCGCGCCGGGGATGTGTCCTGCACGGCCACTGCGAACGACCGCACCGGCGTACTGGTCCGGCGCGCGGGCGTCCACCAGCAGTGCGGAGCGCGCGTCGCTGATCTGCGCCACTTCATCCACCGTCTTGCGCATCGCCGGGTGCGTGTGCGGCGTGAAGGTGGTCGGGGAGATTGCGGGCGTTTCCGCGCTCGTCGGCAGACCTGCGGACGCCCACTGCTTCCAGCCGCCGTTCAGCACAGAGACGCGGTCGTGGCCGTAGTACAGCAAATCCCACCAGACGCGCGTGGCGATCGTGCCGCCGGAATGGTCGTAGACGATGACGTGCGTCTCATCGCCGATCCCGGCGCGCGATGCCCACCGCGCGAACCGCTCCGGCGGCGCGATCTGGACGGGTACGGCATCGTCCGGGTCCGTGATGTCCGATGTCCAGTCCACGTAGACCGCGCCGGGGATGTGCGCCGCGTCGTACTCGTCCTCCGCGCCCGCGTACTGGACGACCATGTTCCCCTTGCCGTCGTCGATGTGGTGCACGTAGCCGCGCGCATCAAGAATGCGGATGTTCGGGTCGTTCAGATGCTTGTGGAGCCACTGTGCCGTGACGAGTGAATCTATCGGTGTCGCCTTCTCCATGTCTCTTTCCTCCCGTCTGTCAGTCGGTCTCGTATTGAGGCGCATCATACCTCACCCCCCGGCCCCCTCTCCCTCGCCCAGAGGCTACGAAACAGCAAGATTCGTATGGCGATGGAGAGGGGGAGATCTGACGAATCCCTCCCCTCCCCTCTCCATCGCTGTACAAGCCTGAAATGTACCGTGTTCTCGCTGCGATGGAGAGGGGCCGGGGGTGAGGTTCATCCCACTGCCGCGATACTTGTCTCCAAGCGATCCACCATCGTCGTGATGGCTGCTTCATCAATCGTCAGCGGCGGTGCGAAGACGACGAAGTTCTTGCCGATGCGCGCCAGTAGGCCGTGCTCGCGCGCCGCCTGCTCGACCGCCGGGCCGGGCGCGGGGCCATAGACGGCGTGGTCGAGGTCGAAGCCTTGCAAGAGCCCCGCACCCCGGACGTTGCGGATGCCCGGCAGTCGCCCCGCCATGCCGTTCAGGTGATCGCGCAGCACGTCGCCCATCGCCGCCGCATTCTCGACGAGATTCTGCTCGCGCATCAGTTGTAGCACCGCCAGCCCGGCCGCCGCCGCGACGGGGTTGCCGCCGTAGGTGTGGCCGTGGTGGAACTCGCGCCGCTCCTCGGGCGTGCCGAGGAAGGCTTGCTGCACCTTCTCCTGCACGAGCACCGCCGAGAGGGGCGCATAGCCGCCGCTCATCCCCTTGCCGACGCAGAGGAGGTCCGGCACGACACCGAAGTACTCCCCGCCGAACTTCGTGCCGAGCCGTCCGAAGCCGGTGATGATCTCGTCAAGGATGAGCAGCACGTTGTGCTTGTCACACATCGCCCGGAGCATTGGCAGGTATTCGGCTGGCGGCACCGTAAAGCCCGCGCCGCTGACGCTGATCGGCTCAACGATCACGGCGGCGACCGTCTCCGGGTCCTCGGCGAGGATCGTCCGCTCGACGTGCCGGGCGCAGGTGAAGAGGTCGTGCGCGCGGCATTCGTCCAGTGTGTGGTCGTAGGGGCAGGCATTGCAGGTCGGCGGGTGGACGTGCAGGAAGCCCGCGACGAGCGGCTCGAAGACGCTCTTGCGCTCCCAGCCGCCGGAGGCGGAGAGCGCGCCCATCGTCGCACCGTGGTAGCCGCCGTAGCGGGCGAGGATTTTGTACTTATTCGGGTGGCCGGTCTGCTTGTGATACTGCCGCGCCATCTTCATCGCCGCCTCGGTCGCCTCCGAGCCGCCCGAGAGCAGTTTGACCGCACCGAAGCCGTTGCCCGCGAATGCCAGCAGATCGCGCGTCAGTTCGAGCGCGGTTGGGTTCGTCCCAGCCAGCGGGGGCGCGAAGGCGAGGGTGTGCAGTTGCTCCGCCATCGCCCCGATCACCGCCCGATTGCGGTGCCCGACCGAGTTGACGAAGACGCCGGAGAGTCCGTCGAGGTACTGCTTGCCGGTATGGTCGGTGACGCTCAGCCCCTCACCCTCGACGATGACGAAGGGCTCTTCCGCGAACGATTGCATCTGCCGGAAATCGAGAATCTGCCGCGCGAGCAGTTCCGGTGTCACGAGGTCGTCGTACATCGCTCACCCCCGTTGGTAGGACTAAGGACTGAGGACTAAGGACTAAGGCGTTCCGCGTCGTTCCCTACATAGTCCTTAGTCCTCAGTCCTTAGTCCTCCCCCCGATGATGGCACGCAGTGTGCTATTGGGCAAGAGAGGCCGCGCGGGTGCGTTCGGCTATGGTATGAGCAATGTGAGCAAAAAGCATGATGACACGGACGGTCATTGAACACATGATGGGGTTCTATCTCGCCTGCGGCCTGACGATGGCGGTGCTGCCCGGTTTCGTGATGGCGCATGATGGGCGCGCGGTCTATCTCCGGCGCGCGGGCCAGGTACTGATCGGCTTCAGCGTGGTGATGCTCGCCATTTACGCGATGCAGCCTGCATAATCCCCGCTGCTGTGCGATACTTCGCTCATGAGTGATTCTTTTCCCTTCCCCGACGAAGAACAGGACGCCGCACGCTGTCCGGTCCCCGCGTGGGCATTGCGGCCATTGGCGATTCTCCTGCCGCTGCTCGTTGTGGCGGCGATTGTTTGGCTGATTTTGCGCTGAATTTGGGCCGCAAAACTCAAAAATTCTAGGCAAATCGCGCACAAGACTTTGACGAGCGGGCAGGCGCGTTCTACGCTTCGCCGTGAGGGGGCAACGGCGCCCCATTATGGAGGGAAGCACAACGATGGTGCGCCTATTTTTGATCCGTCATTTTCCTCACTCTTTGATCGTACTCCCGGTGGTGGCGTGATGAGCACTTCGCGCGTTGTGCGCGTCGGCACCCGTGGCAGCGCGCTCGCGCTCGCACAGACGGCGCTCGCCATCGCTGCCCTGACCGCCATTGATCCCGATTCCCGCTACGAACCGACGATCACCCGCACCGAGGGTGATCGAGATAAGGTCACGCCGCTGACCGTCCTCGGCGGGCAAGGGGTCTTTACCGTCGCCCTCCAAGACGCACTCCTGCGGGGCGAGACCGATATGGCCGTGCATAGCGCGAAAGACCTGCCGCCCGCGACGCCGGACGGTCTCGTGCTCGCGGCCTTCCCCGAACGCGCCGACCCGCGCGATGTCTTCATCTCCCGCCACGGCCTGTCGCTCGCGGCCTTGCCGCCCGGCGCGCGTGTCGGCACGAGTAGTCGCCGCCGCGCGGTGCAAGCGCGCGCAATCAATCCGCAGATTGAGATC
Organism: Thermomicrobiales bacterium; assembly: GCA_051002645.1. GTDB lineage: Bacteria > Chloroflexota > Chloroflexia > Thermomicrobiales > JALYUS01 > JALYUS01. The sequence continues at coordinate 1,953 of JBPCMC010000505.1, read as the reverse complement.
GTCGAACTGCGTGGCAACCTCGATACGCGGCTACGGAAGTCCAGCGAACCGGAATACGACGGCATCATCGTCGCGGCGGCGGGATTGGACCGCATGGGCTGGCAGGAGCGGATCACGGAGTATCTGCCGGTAATGCGCTTCGTCCCGTCGCCGGGACAAGGCGCGCTCGGCATCGAATGCCGTGCGGATGACACGGCGCTGCGTGCCATGCTCGCCCGCATCGACCACCAACCGACGCGCGACGCTGTGACAGCCGAACGCGCCGTACTCGTCGCCGCTGGCGCGGGTTGCACGATGCCGCTCGCCGCGTATGCCGTGCTGGAGAACGACGAATTGCGGCTGTGGGGGATGACTGCGGACAGGGACGATGCGAACGCCCGCTGGATAACGCGGACCGCGCCCGCCGCCGATCCGTACCGCGCGGGCTGGCAATTGGCCGAAGCGCTCGGTCTCGTCAGCGAGGTGCGCGCATGAACGAGAAGGCGTTGCCGCTCGACGGGCTCCGTGTCGTCGTCACGCGGCCGGAAGGACGGGCGGGCGCGTTGATCGAGCGACTGGAAGCGCTCGGCGCGACGGTACACCACGCGCCGACCATCCGCATTGCCGATCCGCCCTCGTACAGCGCGCTCGATGCCGCGCTCCGCCACCTGCGCTGCTATGACTGGATCGTCTGGACGAGCGCGAATGGCGTCGCCCGCACCTTCGCGCGGCTGGAAACACTTGGCCTCGATGCCGATCTGCCGCGCGGGTCGCATCTGGCGGTAATCGGCGGCGCGACAGCGCGCGTGCTCGCCTCATACGGCTTCAGGGCCGATCTCGTCCCGCCGCAGGCCGTTGCGGAGTCGCTGCGGGATGCGCTGCTCGCAGCGGGTGTTGGGACGGGATCGCGCGTGCTCCTGCCGCAACCCGTCACGTCGCGCGATGTACTCGCCACCGGCCTACGCGCGGCGGGCGCGGTCGTCGATGTTGCGCCCGCGTACCAGACCGAACTGAATACAGATGCGGCGGCCGATGTGCGCCGGTGGCTGGCGGCGGGGCAGATCGATTGCGCCCTCGTCACCAGTCCGAGCACCGTGCGTGGCCTGCTCGAACTGCTCGATCACGACGTGGAAACCCTGCGTCGAATCCCGCTCGCCTGCATCGGCCCCGTGACGGCGGACGCGGTGCGCGCGCTCGGCATCTCGCCCATGCTCGTCGCCAGCGAACACTCGAACGATGGCCTCGTCGTCGCCCTGGTTGACTACCGGATAGGAGCCCGCGTATGACCGATCCATTGGCGTTCTCCGTGCCGCCTTTCCAGCGTTTCCGCCGCTTGCGGCAGACGCCGTCGCTCCGCCGCCTCGTGCAGGAGACGCGGCTCCATCCGGCGGAGTTCATCCTGCCTCTCTTCGTCACGCACGGCTTCGAAGTGCGCGAGGAGATCGGCGCAATGCCCGGCGTCTATCACCTCTCCGTCGACCGTCTGCCTTACGCGGTCGAGGAGGCGGTGGCGGCGGGCGTGACGAGCGTCCTGCTCTTCGGTTTGCCGGAGCGCAAAGACCCCGGCGCGTCGGAGGCGTTCGCATCGGACGGGATCGTACAGCAGGCGGTCCGGCGTATCAAGGCGGACTTCCCCGCGGTCGTTGTCATCACCGATGTCTGCCTCTGCGCGTACACCGATCACGGCCACTGCGGGCTCCTCACCGATCGTGGCACGATCGACAACGACACGACGCTGCCGGTGCTCGCGCGCGTCGCGTTGTCGCACGCCGAGGCCGGGGCGGACATCGTCGCGCCGTCCGACATGATGGATGGCCGGATCGCCGCCATCCGCGCCACGCTCGACGGCGGCGGTTTCGTCGAGACGCCGATCATGGCGTACGCCGCCAAGTTCGCCTCCGCCTTCTACGGACCCTTCCGCGAGGCGGCGCATTCCGCCCCGTCGCACGGCGACCGCCGCTCGCACCAGATGGA
>JBPCMC010000504.1:0-3715 GCA_051002645.1 Thermomicrobiales bacterium | reverse complement strand
TCCCATATTCGATCACGGCGACCGCGATGTAGAGAACGACGAGAATCATAAAAACCGCGAAGACCGGATAAAACATGCCCTACTCGTTCCTTTGCGTGCGCCAACACCGGGGCGCAGTATAGCATGTGCTCGATAGCGGCGGCTGAGCCGGGGTGAGGTTCCCGCCAACTCGTTAATACCGCCCCATGGTGAAAAGTTGCGCGCGAACTGATGTTCATCTTGCATGTGTACGTACACTGGTGTACGATACGCGATGCGGAGTAGACATAACCGCGAGGATGCACGATGACAGAGCAAGTGAGCGACGGGCGGGGGCCGATGCGCGCCCGCGCGTACGGCGTGACAATCGGGGCGATGGAAAGCGGGCGGTGGAATGCACTGACCGACGTACCGGGCGTGCGCGTCGGGCACTGCACCGTCAGCTTCGGTGCGGGCGCGCTCGTCCCCGGCCACGGCCCGGCGCGCACCGGCGTGACGGCGATCCTCCCGCACGGCGGCAACCTCTTCCGCGAGAAAGTGCCCGCCGCCAGCCACGTCATCAACGGCTTCGGTAAATCGATCGGCCTCGTGCAGGTGGACGAGCTGGGCGCTATCGAAACGCCCATCCTGCTCACGAACACGCTCAATATCCCACGCGTCGCGGACGCGCTGATCGACCATATGCTGACGGTCGAGCCGGGCATCGGTATCCGCACGTCGAGCGTCAACCCGGTCGTGATGGAGTGCAACGACGGCCACCTGAATGACATCCAGGGGCGGCATGTCTGCGCCGAGCATGTCCAGCGGGCGCTCGCGGAGGCCACCGATGGCCCGGTCACGGAGGGGAGCGTCGGCGCGGGGACCGGGATGATCGCCTTCGGCGTCAACGGCGGCATCGGCACGGCGTCGCGCGTCCTGCCGGGGCCGCATCCGCGCTACACGGTCGGCGCACTCGTCCTCGCCAACACCGGGCGACTGGACGAACTGCGCATCGACGGCGTCCCGGTCGGGCGGGAATTGGCAGCGACGCGGGGCGCGTGGGCGACGGAGCCGGACGACGGGAGCATTATCATCCTGCTCGCCACCGACGCGCCGACGACGACGCGGCAACTGCGCCGCCTCGCCCGGCGTGCCGCGCTCGGCCTGGGCAGGACGGGCGCGACCGCGAGCCACAGCAGCGGCGACATCGCCCTGATCTTCAGCACGCACGCCGCGAACCGTATCCCGCATCAGCCAAGCGGCCCGGTGCGCACGATCGACGCGATTGCGGAGGACGGCCCGCTGATCTCGCTCCTCTTCGCCGCCGTGATCGAGGCGACTGAGGAGGCGATTGTCAACGCGCTCTTCGCGGGCCGGGGCATCACCGGACGGGACGACCACTCTGTGCCCGGTTTGCCAGTCGAGCGCGTGCGTGCGATCCTCCGGGCGCACGGCCACCCGGATGGAGCATCCGCGCCTCGGGAGGGTACAGAATGACGCGGGGCAGGGTCACAGGGACGAGGGGACTTCGGAGGCTGGCGCGTTGGGCGACATGGTGGGCGCTCGTCGCCCTCGTGCTAGTGCCGCTGACGGCACGGGCCGCGAGCGAGAGCGCCGCACCGACCGCACCACCGGAGATCACCGCGCCCGCCGCGTGCGTCGTCGACTTGGCGACCGGGGCGATTCTCTGGGGCCGCGACATCCACACGCCGCGCGCCCCGGCAAGCGTGACGAAGATGATGACCGCGCTCGTCGCCGTCGACCTCGCCGCGCTCGACACGAAAATCACCATCCAGGAGAGCGATCTCGTCGGCGAATCAAGCATGGGATTGACGAGCGGCGAGACGCTGCCGCTCGAAGCGCTCTTCTACGGGCTGCTCCTCCCCTCCGGCAACGACGCGGCGACGGCGATTGCACGCACGCTCGGCAAGCAACCCGCCGACACGGACGCCACGCAGAGCGTGCAGCACTTTGTAGACAGAATGAACGCAAAGGCCAAGGCGCTCGGCACGACGGAGACGCATTTCGTCAATCCGCACGGCCTCGACGAACCGGGCCATCTGACGAGCGCCGCCGACCTCGCCATCATCGGCGCGACCTTCGCGGCCAACCCGACGCTGATGCGGATCGCCGGCACCGTCACCTACGACGGCTACGGCCACACCGTGCATACGACGAACAAACTACTCTACGACGGCCGCTTCCCCGCTGTCGTCGGCGGCAAGACAGGGCAGACCGATAACGCGGGCTACACGCTGGTCGAGATTGCGAACCGCAACGGTCACCTCCTCTTGAGCGTTGAACTCGGCACCACCGCCGACGCCTTCTGGATCGACGCGATGCATCTGCTCACCTATGGCTATGCCACCACCGCACCCACGACGCAGCCGCGCTCCGTCACGTCGTCCGCACGCGCGGAACCGCTCGCGATGTCGCTTGTACAGACCAGCAGCGCGGCGCGCGCGACATCGCTGACGCTGCCGATTGCACGTCGCTCCAGCCAGACGATGATCGTGCGATTCGCGCTGCTCACCCTGCTAGCGGCGGTCGCCCTCGCGGTCGTCTACGCGCGCCGGACGGCGCTGCGCCGCACCTTCGCCGAGATGAAAGAGGAGTGGCACAAGGCGCTGGCGGACCCACCCCATCTCGTCGCCACGACGCAAATGCCGATCATCCCACGCGATTCCTCGGTGGCATCGCCGTCCGTCTCGTCGCGCTGGGCGCAGGCGGGCGTCCATCTGCCGAAGGGCGAACTGGAGGTGGCACGGGCATATGCGTTGCAGGCAGTCCGGCAATCGAGCAATGGCGGTCGCATGGCGGCGCAGCAGGCATTTAAGCACGTCGTCGCGCTGAATCCCCGGCTCGAATGGGGCGCGATCCCCGGATTCTGGGAGATGCCGCCCATCGCCTACGCCGACCTCGCGACGGCGATGATCGATGCCGGTTATCCCTCCATCGCCCGCTCGATGCTCACCGTCGCCGCCCTCGCCCACCCGCGCCACCCGGACCTCCGTGCCATCGAGGCCCGCCTGAACCGGCGCGCCATCGTGCCGCCCACCTACGCGACGCTCAGCCACCGGCGATGAACCAACTGAAGCGCCGGGCCATGATTGAGCCTATCTTTTCCCGGTGGCGGCGGGCATGACGCCCAACGACACGTCGCTCCCGGTGCTGCGGCGCGTGATCGTGACACCGCCTACCCCGTATGCGCTCGACCTAACGATGACCGCGCTTGCCCGCTTCCCCCGCTTGGTCAATCGGTGGGATGGCACGACGTACCGCCGCCTCTTCGCGCGGGAGGGTGCGTTCGTCGAAGTCGCCGTGCGGGAGGAAGGATCGGTCGCCACTCCGCGCCTGCTGCTCACGTTTGCCAGTCCGTCGCAGGCGCCCGCGTCGCTCCTCGACGATCTACAGGGATATGTTGTACGCATGATCGGTGCGGATGAAGCGATCTCGCCCTTCCTCGCTTTCGCCGCCCGCGATCCGGTGATTGGGCCACTGGCTGCGGCGCTGCCCGGCTTGCGGCTCTTCCGAAAGAGCAGTGTCGTCGAGGAAGTGATCGTCAACATTCTCGCGCAGCAGATTTCGCTCCCCTTCGCCTATCAGTGCAAGGCCCGCCTCGTCGTGGCATACGGGCCGCGCCTCACCGTCGGCGCGACGACGCGATACGCGCTCCCGACGCCCGCAATACTCGCGACGATCACGCCGGAGGCGGTGCGCCCGCTGCTCATCTCGCGGCAGAAGGCAGCGGCGCTAC
>JBPCMC010000503.1:0-6328 GCA_051002645.1 Thermomicrobiales bacterium | reverse complement strand
CCCTTGAATATGTTCAGAAATTGAAGGATCAAGGGCGTGAACGGCGGCAGAAGCGCATTCGCAAATATATGTCGAGTTAGCCGGTGCGCTTGCTCGACTCAGATGTCATGGTCGATATTCTGCGAGGGTATTTACCCGCACTTCGCTGGCTCCGTACGGTGGCTGACGAAGAATTCGGCTTGCCGGGGATCGTCGCGCTGCAACTGATGGAAGGCTGTAAAGACAAACGAGCCATGCACCGATTGCAGAAACAGATTGGTCCATATCGCGTGTACTGGCCGACGGCACAAGACTGTGACCGCGTGTTGGTCGCGTTCTCACGAACCCGGCTGAGTCATCGCATTGATCTCACCGATGCGCTGATCGGTGAATGCGCCGTTGGATTGGGCGTCCCGCTCTGCACGTTCAATGTGCGGCATTTCCGCGCGGTTGCCGGGTTGACGACTGAACAACCGTACGCGCGCGTATGACAGCGACGACGGAACGGGCCACGGCGACGAGCGCAGTGATGCAGGGTCGGCAGCGGTGGCTGATCTTCGCGCTGAGCGGGGCGATCTTCATGATCAACCTCGACTCGCGCGTCATCGCGCCGCTCTTGCCAACGATTGCCAACGCCTTTCATACCTCCGTCTCCTCGGCGGGCATCCTGATCACGGCGTACATGCTGCCGTACGGCTTCTTCCAGCTCTTCTACGGGCCGGTCTCGGACCGCGTCGGCAAGGTGAAAGTCGTCGCCTTCGCGATGGTGCTCTTCAGCGTCGGTACCGCCCTCTGCGGCGCATCGACCTCGCTGCCTGTCGTGACGCTCCTGCGCTTCCTGACCGGGATCGCGGCGGCGGCGATCTTCCCGCTCACGCTCGCGTACATCGGCGACACGGTGCCGTACGCGCAGCGGCAGGCGGCCATCGCCGTCCTGATGTCCTGCTCGGCGGCGGCGACGGTGTTCAGCACGAGCGTCGGCGGGCTGATCGCGGCGGTCGTCTCGTGGCGGCTCGTCTTCCCGATCTTCGGCGTCGCGTCGGGCATCGTCGCGATTGCGCTCCTGCTGCTCCTGAAGGAGGAAATCCGCCTGCCGCTGCCGGACCCGCGCCCACGCCCGCGCGATGTCTATCTCGCGGCGGTCCGCGCCCCCCGGATGCTGCCGCTCCTCTTGCTGATCCTGGTCGAGGGGTTCATCTACAACGGCGTCTTCTCCTATCTCGGCGGGTATCTCAATCACCGCTTCGCGCTCGGCTCGCTCGCCATCGGGCTGCTGCTCGGCTTCGCGGGCGTCATGCAGTTGAGCACGGCGCGCGTGCTCCGCTACCTCGTCCTCCGGCTCGGCGAGCGGCGATTGACCCTCTTCGGCGGCGGAATGATGGGCGCGGCCTACGTCACGGCGGCGCTGATCCCGACCTGGCCGTTCTTCCTCGTCTCGATGCTGCTCGCCGGCGTCGGCTTCGTGCTCTGCCATACGACGCTGCAAACGCGCGCGACCGAGACCTTCCCGCAGGCACGCGGAACGGCGGTCGCCCTCTTCGCCTTCTCGCTCTTTCTCGGCGGCGGCGTAGGAACGGCGCTGGTTGGCAGCATCATCGACGGTGTCGGCTATATCGTCACACTGATCGTGGCGGGCATCCTCCTCTGGGCCTTCGCCGCCACTGCCGCGCGGGTGCTAATCGCCACGCCGAAACGGTCGCCGCCGATACCAACGCCGGTCACGGAATAATTGCGCGAAAATTGCCCGCGCAAACCCCTTGACAAGAGTTCGTACATCCCGTATATTCATCATTGTAAGGTCCCGATGACCGATGCGCCTCAGCCGAATACCGAAGCCGCAAGGCCCAAGGGTTTGGTTGGAGTACACTGGCTGTCGGGGTCTTACACTTTAACCAGCCCGCGAACCGCTGTCACGATGCACATGGCGTATTGTGGGATACATCGGAGTGGGGGCTTCAGCCGGTGTCGGGAACCGACTGAAACCTCCATTCTTTTTCATACCCTGAGCAATCTATACCAATGCCGGGACGCGCTTACGGGCATGCACGCACATGCGGATACCGTGGCGCGGTCGGCTGATGACGCCAATCAGCGTGACTTCCTGATTGGGCGCCAGTTCGAGCGTGTAGGCGCGGAGAATTTGCGAAACCATCGCCTTGATCTCGACCTTGGCGAAATTGATGCCGATGCAGATGCGCGGCCCGCCACCGAAGCCGACGAGCGCGTACGGCATCTTCTTCTGCTCCTCACGCGGCGGGGCGAAGCGATCCGGATCGAACGCGGTCGGCTCCGCGAAGGCGCGCGGATTGAGGTGTGAGGCGGCAATTGCATAGAAAACGTGCGCCCCCGCCGGGACGTGGTAGCCGTGGAAGTCGAAATCCTCCGCGACGCCGCGCGGCCCGTACTGGACGGGCGGATAGAGCCGCTCCGCCTCCATCAGCGCATTCTCCAGCACCTTCATGCGCTGAATCGTATCGAGCGTCGGTTCGGCATCGCCGGGGATGAGGGCGGCCTGCTCATCGAGCACGCGCCGGAGGTAGTCGGGATGCTGCGTGAGCAAGTAGAGGAGCCACGCGCTCATGCTCGTCGAGGTCTCGTGCCCGGCGACGAGGAGGATATTGGTGTGCGCGATTAACTGCTCGTCGCTCAGGGCGTTGCCGTACAGGTCGCGCGCCTGGACCAACATACCGAGCACATCGTCCGTCGGGTGTACCCGCCGCTCGGCGATCTTCGGCGCCAGCAGGCCGTACAGTTCGCTCTTCAGGCGAGCCAGTTCCGTATTGTATTCGTCCCAATCCTTGACGTTCCCGTCGAGCCGGAGCATCGCCAGGTACAACTCGCGGAACTGGTCCACCTCCGGCCCCGGCGTGAGGCCCGCCAATGCCTCGGCGGCGACATCGAAGGTGATTTTGCGCGCCTCGTCGTAAACATCCACCTCGCCGCGCTCCGCCCACGCGCCGATGCGCTCGCGGATGATCCGCTGCATGATCGGCAGATAGCGATCCATGTAGGTGATCGCGAAGGCCGGATTCATCATCTTGCGATGGGCATCATGCTCCGCACCGTCCATCGAGAGCAGGCCGTTGCCGAAGGCATCCTCGACACCGAAGATCTTCGTCCAGCCGACGTAATGAGAGAATTTCAGCCGATCACTGAGCAGCACGAAGCGATTCGCCTCCGGCCCCGCCAGGAAGATGACATCATGGCCATTTTGGTCGGAGCGGAAGATCGGCCCGTGCTGCGCGTACATTTGGGCGAGAAATGGACCAATCTGGCTGAAATACCCCTCCGGGATGTCGATGCGCGGGATTTCCTGCCACGGACGAACATCGGTCATTCGGTCTCTGCCTTTCTCGCGCTCTCCGACGATTGTTGCGGTCATCGCTTCATAAAGTGAGGTTCACTCACAGAAGTTGCTCGAAGGTTTCTTGTCATCTCACGCGTTCCTGTCATTCTCCAATCTATCCCTGTGCGCGAACGCGTGAACCCGCCATATGAACCGTTTCGCCCCTGTCCGTTGGGACAGGGTGGCTACTCGATGTACAAGGCGCGGCTGAACATGCGCACCATCAAATCGATATACGTCTGCTCGTGCTCGACGTGATCGCCAACGATGCAGTCCTCCATCGCCTGATTGACGGTGCCGAAAATCAGGCGCGTCATCACCGGGATATCGACGCTGCGCGCGATCAGACCCGTCTCCTGCTGGCCACGGAAAAAAGCATTCAACTCCGCGACCGACTCGGCGTCCGCCTCGGCGGAGGTGCAGATGCGGCCGGGCTGGGCGGGATCGTGGAAGTCGACGTTAAGCGCGAAGGCGCGCATCAGATCGGCGTTCTCATGTGCGGCCTCGAACGCCCCTTCCAGCATGACCCGGATCAGCGCCGCCCCTTGCAAGCCTGGCACCGCACGGGAGAACGCGCGCTCCATCGTCTTCCGCTGTGCCTGCTCGGCCAGCGCCTTGACGATCGCCCCCTTGGAGGAGAAGTAGTTGTAAATCGTCCCCTCGGAGATGCCCGCACGCCGGGCGATCTGCGCCGTCGTCGTCCGCTCATACCCCTGCTCGGCGATCAGATGCCGCATCGCGGTGAGGATCTGCTCGCGCCGCACCGCCTCCGTCTGCACCCGCCGCGCCGTCCCGTTCGCTGTCGTTGTGACCATGCCGCCCCTTTCTATCACTCCGTCACGACTGAGTGTTGCTCATTTTAGGGCGGGCGACATACATTGTCAAGGCGACTGGTGGCCGCATCGAACGGCAAAGAGCGCACGTAGTATACTGTTGAGCGTGCTGCTCCTGTTTAATGCGAGGGAAGCCACCAATGCGCGACGGTTCAAACCGACTCCCGCCCGACTTCGATATCGACCCGCGCCAGCGGCAGGCGTTCGAGCGCATCCGCCGCCGCACGCGCCTCGCGCAGGCGGGCGTCTGCTGCTGGGTCTTCGCCTCGACCTTCGTCATCGTGCCGCTGATCTTCCGCCACCACCCGCTCTGGATTGTCGCCATCGCGACCGGCATCATCGGCGCGATCATCGGCTACTTCCTGCCCGTGAATGTCCCGATGCCCCGCCATCCCCCGCGCGACTCCGACAATCCCTACGGCGTCTACGACCCCAACGGCCCGCACGGCCCCCGATCATGACGAAGGACTGAGGACTGCGGGTGCCCTTTGGGCGGCATGAGGACTGAGTGGGGAGGTGGTAGCCGCTGCGCACGATCGGGTCGCGTGCATCGATCGCCCGCACCCCTGCGCATCGCGATTCTCCATCACTCCCACCTTTCCCGCCGTCAGCATCTCTAGGCGTGGCCCCAGACGCGCTCAGCGACGCGGACGACGAGGGTGAGTTTCCCTCCATTGTGGAGGCGAAGCCGCACTGCGTAGAGAGTGCCAGCCGCTCCACCGGGACGTACTTTGCGGCGTCCTCGATGCGGAGGAAGAGGTCGTCTTCATTCTCCAACTCCGAGCGCTTCGTCGTGACGAGGCCGAGGACAACGGTGGTGGTCGGCGGGACGAAGCGGAGCGCGGAGAAGTCGCCGGAGCGATAATCGTCGTATTCCAGCAGGTAGCGGTCGAAGCGCAGCGTTCCGAAGAGCGCCTCGGCGTAGCACACCTCGTCAGAGGAGGGGGGGGCTCTCCCGCTATCTCGATGATGCCGAATCCCCGTCTCTCGGCACCTGGACAGCGCAGAAGCGCGCAGGAAACGCGATGCCGGTGCGTGAACCGGTGCCGACCGAGAGAGCCGTTGCAGTGACACGCGACTCAGCGATTTTGGTGCATCGAGAGTGCGGGAGAGCCGACATGGAGTACACATTCCGCTTGTAGTCTTTTCGGATCCGATCATGCCGCGACCTGCACGGCCACCGTTTCCGCAAAGGTTTCCCCATCACCCTCCCGGTGTTAGCCTCGACGTATCGTTCGCATTGTCCCCCAGACCCCACCGATGCGGAACAGCTGCACCATCCCGGCGGCGAGCGCGACCTGGACGAGCTCGGTGGTCAGTTGCAGGATCGCATACCAGCGCGGCGCGCCACCCGAGATGATGCCCGCGAGCTGCAGCAGCGTCACTGGGAGATGGAGAACGGACGATGCGCAGGCGACGAGGATGGGCCAGAAGATCCAGCGCCAGCGGCGGGCGATCCCAACGATCGCCACCGTGATAAGGGCGAGGACCGCACCCACAAAGAGGCTCAGCAATGGAGGGTGGCGCGCGAGGGCGTCGCGGTCGAGCGGGACGGTTTCGGCGAAAACGGTCGGGGCGGCGATATAGGCCGCGACGAGGATTATCCCGCTGGCGGCAAAGAAGACGATCAGCGCCGTCTGCAGGACGGACACCGCCGGTGCCAGTCTGGGCTCATCGCGCCTGCCCATGGATCACCGCCTCCGCGATCCCGCGGCGGCGTATTGGCGCGCACGGGAGTGCCGACTGCCGACCAGACTTCCCGGCGCTCCCACGATCGTGGGAATCATAGCGCGTTCGGCCTGGGTATGCCTACTTCGCCGGATTGCGTGGCTGTCTTGGCCAGGTGCAGCCTTGGTGATCTCGGGGTCTACAACGGCACACGGATCGCCCAATCGCTGCTGCCATCGCCGTTAGGAATGCTGCCCGTCGCCCGTTCCCGAGAGAAACAGCAGCGGCCCCACATTATATCAAGCAACGACTTTGATACTTACAAGTCACGAAGAATGCAAGCGGGGACGATTTCCGTCACAGATGTGACCGGAATCCCTACAGCGACACTTTCTGATCTTCGTGCTATCCTTCCCCTGACAGGAAGAAAGGGGCGGATCATGCAGGCATGCGATGCACAAGCGTTCGAGGTCGCCGCGATCGGCCGGTGGTCGGAAACGCT
>JBPCMC010000502.1:0-6774 GCA_051002645.1 Thermomicrobiales bacterium | reverse complement strand
CTGCGCAGCGGGAGCCCGCTTGCCTGCACCGTTTCCGCCAGTGACTCAGAGAACCGACCGTAACTCCTTGGAACTCTTACCATCTGTACGTTACACCCTGTACGGTCGTTTGTCAAGGGGTTTTCCGCGCAATTTCCAGAGAAGTCGTAAATTGCGTGATACGAGCATTCTGTCAACCTGTTATGTGAACTACTATGCCGCTGTCGTCCCGGCGCGGGCCGGGATCCAGTCTGGCCAGTTGACGGTCGCCCCATCCGCGCCCGTCTCAAACAGACGATCGATCTGCCATTGAGCGTCAATGCCCCAGGCGCGCACGACCAGTCCCCGCGCGTGCGCGTCCGTCACCCGCTGCGCCGTCAGTTGGCCGACATGCAGGCAGAGTTGATCGATGCCACGCCGCGTGAGTCGGTCAAGGAGATCATCGTCGTACCGCTGGGTGAGATAGCCGAGCGGTACGGTGGGGTGGAGCGCCCGCGCGTCGAGCAGGGGATACCAGGAGAACGACGTGATCTGCACGCGGTCGAGCACGCCACGCTCCGCGAGCTGGGCGATCAGTGGCGCAGTGGCGCGCGGGTCCTTGATCTCGAAGACGAGCGGGATGCGCCCTATGTATTCATCCATCATCTCGCGGGCCGTCAGGATACGCTGACCGGCGAAGGACGGGCCGAACCACGCGCCGAAATCGAGGGCGCGCAATTCCGCCAGTGCATAATCGACCACCGGCCCGTGGCCGTCAGAATTGCGGTCCACGAATGCATCGTGGAAGAGGACGAGTGCGCCATCCGTCGTTACCTGGACGTCTGTTTCGATGGCGTCGGCGTGCATGGCAATTGCCCGATCAAAAGCGGCGCGCGTATTCTCCGGCGCATAGCCGGACGCGCCGCGATGCGCGATATTCCACATCATCATCTCCTATTCATACGAGCGCTCGCCACGCCCCATCGAGACAGCATACGTCATGCACCCCTGGGCGTATGCGATGGCAGCATGAACATTGAGCAAGAAAAAGGCCGCCTCGCGGCGGCCCCGTGTGTCAGTGAGGATCGGGCTCAGCCGATCCGGCGAGCAGTGTAATATTTCGAGCCGTAGTAGCCGCCATTGATGTCGCTGACGACGACGCCTGTGCCCTCGTTCTCGGCATGGACGAAGCGACCGCCGCCGACGTAGATGCCGGCGTGCGAGAGGCCGGCCTCATAGGTGTTCGCGAAGAAGACGAGGTCGCCCGGCTGGAGGTTCGCCTTCGCCACGAACTGCCCGGAGGAGGCTTGCTGGCCGATGGAGTGCGTGAGATTCTGCCCGGCTACCTTCTGGACGATGTAGAGCACGAAGCCGGAGCAGTCGAAGCCACTCGGCGACGCGCCCGCCCAGACGTACGGGTAGCCGACATACTTCATCGCTTCCGCGACGATCTTGCCGCCCAGCGTGGTCGCGGTTGCCGGGGCGGACTGCGGCGCGGGCGCGCTCGATGCGTCCGTCGTCTTGCTCGCGGCGGTGGCCGATGGCGGCGTGGGGAGCGGCGTCTTCTTCGTCGGGGCGGCATCGGTCTTCGTCAAGTACGGGCCGACGACGTACCCCTTCGTGCCGTCGAATGAGACGGGCACCCAGCCGTTGCCCTTCGTGTCCACCGTCGCCTTGCCCGTCACTGTGACGACCGTGCTCTCCTCGAGGATTGTCAGAACGTCTGCGCTGTATCCGGCATCATTCCGCAACCGGACACCCGCGTTGTCTGTGTTCGTTACCTTGACGTGGTCGCCACTCGCGACATCGGGCGCTTTCGGGGTCGAGGTATCCGTTGTGGCAGGGGCGGCAGGAGCAGCAGCGGTAGGTGCGTTGCTCGGCACGAGGAAGGTACCCATCAAGTAGCCGTGCTTGCCGGCATGATTGACGTGGTACCACGGCGTGCCGTCGTTGTTGAAACTGGGGCCATCGACGATCAGGACGGTCGCGCCCTCCGGCACCATGCCGATGACATTGGCGTTCGTATCGGTATTGTCGCGGAGGCGGACACCATCGCCGTTCGTGAAGGTGACAGCGGCATAGCCCGTCAGCTTCCGCGCGCTGACGAAGTCGGCGTCGACCCAACCGGTCTGGCCCGAATATTGCACCTGGTACCAGGTGACACCGTCCGCGTCCTTCGGGCCATCCGTGACCAGCACGATAGCACCCTCGGGGACGGTGGTCTGGACGGTTGCACTTTTCGATGAATTGGAGCGGAGGCGGACGCCGTCACCGCCGGTGTTGGCAATCACACAGGTCTGCCCACCGGGGACGATCATCGCGCCGATTGGCGAAGCAAGGAGATACGCGGCGACAAGGCCGGAAGAAGCGAGCGCGGTGCGACGTAGAAAGCCGCGGCGTGTGAGCCGATCGGACAAAAGGAACCCCTCCCCAACAGGCGGCACGTCGCTATGTGCCGTCCCATTTCTCCTCTGGCCCTCAGGCCGCACGAACGGATACGCAGATCGTTGACTTCCCGGCTCTCCCCAGGGCCGATGAAGTTCCCCAACCACAACGAAACAGTGACCGTACGCATAGCCCAGGGATTACATAGAAGAGAGAGTCCCCGGCTCTGGAAGCACCCTACACCCCGCTCCGGCGCGTGTCAACCCCCTTGCACTGACTGAAAATCCGCGAACGTACTACCTTCGTGGGCATCACACAAAACGCGGGGCGCGGCAATCGCGCGGTCGTTATCGCCGCCTACCACTCCTCCGTCGGATCGGTGTGCGTGTTATCATTTCGCGCATGAAGACTGTCGTCCCGGCACGCAACGCCCCGAATGGGCGCACGATTGCCAGCCAATCCCCCGCCGAAACGACGCGCGTGGGCGAGCGAATCGGGCGCGCGCTCCGCGCCGGTGATCTGCTGCTGCTGCGCGGCGATCTCGGCGCGGGCAAGACGCAGTTCGCGTGCGGCGTGGCGGCGGGACTGGGCATCGCCGGCCCGATCCCCTCGCCGACCTTCACACTCGTCAATGAGTACGCGGGGTGCAATGCGGCGGGCGCGACGGTGCCGCTCGCCCACATCGACCTCTACCGCCTTGGTGATGGCGGCGATCTCGACTCGCTCGGGTTGGATGACTATCTCGGCGGGGCGTGGGCGGCGGTGATCGAGTGGCCGGAGCGGGCGGTGGACGACGGCTTCGTCCCGCCCTCCTACCTCGACATCGCCATTGCGGACGCGGGCGATCAGGCGCGGACGCTCAGTTTCACGGCATACGGCGACGCCACACGGCTCCTCCACACGCTCGGATCGGACGCATGATGGAGCGTGTATCCGGTCTCGTGCTCGCCCTCGATACCTCATCGGACATCATCGGCTACGCCATTGCGGATGGCGACCGGCTGCTTGCCGAGGCGATGTGGCGCGGTCAACGGCAAGGCACCGCGATGATGCTCGCCGCAGTCATGCGCGCGCTCGAAGCGCTCGAGCTGACGCAGGATGATCTCGGCGCGGTCGCCGTCGCGATCGGCCCCGGCTCGTTCAGCGGATTGCGGGTCGGCATGGGCATCGCGAAGGGATTGGCGCTCGGCCTCGGCATCCCGATTGTTGGCATCCCGACCCTCGCCGTCACGGCGGAGCCTTTCCGTTCATCGGGGCGCCCGATATGCACGATGATCCCGGCGGGCCGTGGCCGTTTCGCCTACGCTGTCTTCACGGAGCAAGCGGGGACATTCCGCGCAGTCGCGCCGGCGACGCACGGGACGGCCCCGGAGATCGGCACGGCGCTTGCGGGTTATCCCGCCGTCATTGTCTGCGGCGAATTCGACGACGCAACCGCGACGGTGATTGCCGCCGCCTCGCCCGGTGCGATCATCCCGCCCGCCGGTGTGCGGGAGCGCCGACCGGGGGCATTGGCAGCGATGGCAATGCGGCGCATACTAGCGGGAGAAACGGATGACCTTGTCGCGCTCGAACCGATCTACCTCCATACGTCGCCCGCGCCGAGCGCGACGCGCGCCACGAAAGGATAAGTGGCAGTGCCCTACGTGATTGAGCCGATGACGATCGAGGACCTCGTTGAGGTCCACGCGGTCGAGGTGCAGTCCGTGCCGACGCCGTGGCCGATCAGCGCGTATCGCCGCGAGTTGAGCAACCCGATGGGGAACTATTATCTCGTCTGCCGCTGGCGCGCGCCCGACGGGGCGACCCCCGAGCGTGCGGACGAGCGGCAGGGACGCGGCCTTTTCCCGCTCTTCCATCGCGGCCAGGATCGCCCGTTGCCGCCGATGCACGCGCCGATTGTCGGCTTCGCGGGGATGTGGGTGCAGATGGACGAGGCGCATGTGACGATCATCGGCGTCGCGCCCGCGCATCGCGGTCGGGGCGTCGGCGAGTACATCTTCACCGCGCTGATCGATGAGGCGATGCGACGCAACGCGACCTGGATCACCCTCGAGGTGCGCGTCTCGAACCAGCGCGCCCAGAGTCTCTACGCCAAGTACGGCTTCACGGTGCAGGGCACGCGCCGCCGCTACTACAGCGATGACGGCGAGGATGCCTACGTGATGTCCTCCCCGCCCGCCAACACCACCATGTACCGGGAGCACTACGCGACCATCCGGCGGCCGGCCCACGCGCGGATCGCCCAGTTCTACGACTCCCTCGCGGGCGCGGCAGACCCGCGCTCCTACTCGAACGGCGTGGAGCAGGGACATCCTCGCGATTGAGTCCTCGTGCGACGAGACGGCCGCCGCTGCCGTCAGCGGCGGCCAGTACGTGCGCAGCAACATCATCGCCTCGCAGAATGACCTGCACGCCGACTACGGCGGTGTCGTGCCGGAACTCGCCTCGCGCCGCCATGTGACGGAGATCGTGCCCGTCGTGCGCGCCGCACTGGACGCGGCGGGCTGCACATTTGATGACCTCGACGCGCTCGCCGTGACAATGGGGCCGGGGCTGGCCGGGTCGCTGCTCGTCGGCGTCAATGTCGCCAAGAGCCTCGCCTGTGCGTGCACCCTGCCACTGATCGGTGTTAACCACCTGGAAGGCCATCTCTACGCGAACTGGCTCGCCCCGCCCGACCAGGCGGACGCGCCGGTGCCGCGTTTCCCGGCTGCTGGGCTGATCGTTTCCGGCGGGCACACTTCGCTCGTCCTGATGACCGATCACGGCGCGTATCGGTTGCTCGGCAGCACGCTCGACGACGCGGCCGGGGAAGCGTTCGATAAGGGCGCGCGACTACTCGGCCTCGGCTACCCCGGTGGCCCGGCGATCGCGCGCGCCGCCGCGCTGGGCGATGCCACTCGCCTGCCCTTCGCCCACGCCCGCACCGACAGCCCAGCCGATTTCTCCTTCAGCGGCATCAAGACGGCCCTGCTGCGTGCTGTGACGCCCTACCGACGGCCCGCCGAACCGATGGCGGAGCGGCGGGCCGATACACCGTTCGTCACGCACCGTCCCGTCGTGCTACGAGACGATGCGCCGGTCAACGACCTCGCCGCCGCCTATCAGGACGCCATCGTCGCGATGCTCGTCACTCCCGTTGTGCGCGCCGCGCGGGAGCATCACGCCGCCTCGGTGCTCCTCGCCGGTGGCGTCGCGGCGAACAGCCTCCTGCGCGAGCGACTGGCCGTTGCGGTAGATGTGCCGCTCTTCTGCCCGCCGCCGATCTACTGCACCGACAACGCCGCGATGATCGCCGCCGCCGCCGACCGCCGGATGCGCGCGGGCGACTTCGCCGGCTGGGACCTCGATGTCCAACCCTCGCTGCGCCTGGTGTCGTAACGGCGGCATCGCTCGCATGGCATTATGGGGATCCATTGACTACGTTCGTGGAGGCAGTGCGGCGGCACCATACACGATGCACCTCTCTGATAGGCGACTGCTCGAGACGGCCCGGAAGGGCAGGATGCGTCATGCGGGCGCGGTCGGGCGACCGATCAGAGCGATACCGACGGCGACGGCGACGAGGCCGATCAGGTCGCGCGGGCCGAACGGTTCGCCGAGCAGGAGCGCGGCGAGGCCGAGGCCGAAGATCGGCGTCAGGAAGTAATACGCGCTCGCCACGCTCGCCTCACCCCGCGCCAGCAGCCAGAACCAGAGGAGCGACGCGCCGATGCTGATGACGACGACGAGATAGAGAAACGACCAGGCGAGCGGGCCGTCCACCCGTGCATGGAGCGGATCCTCCGCGAGCAGCGCGGGGAGGACGAGCGCGAGGCCCGCCGCGCCGAGTTGAACTGCGTTAATGACGAGCGGGTGCTCCTGCGGCGGGCGCCGCTTGTAGACGACCGTCGCACCGACCAGACAGACAACGCCCGCCAGTTGCAGCGCCATCCCCGCCGCTGTGTCCACCTTGCCGCCCGCACCGAGGCGTGCGCCCATCACGAAGATGACTCCCCCGAAGCCGAGGATCAATCCCAGCACGCGCGGCGGCGTCAGCCGTTCGCCGAGCAGGCGAGGCGCGACGAGGGCGAGGATGAGCGGATTCGTTGCGGCGAGGATGGCGCCCATGCCCGCCGAGAGATGGCGCAGCGACTCGTAGACGAAGCCGAGATAGAGGGCGCAGTTGAGCAGGCCGAAGAGCGCCAGCCGCCCCCACGCGGCCCGTCCCTGCGGCGCGGGCAGGCCGCGCGCCCGCGCAAGTACGGCGAGGATCGCGGCGGCGCAGAGGAAGCGCACGGAGAGCAGCGTCAGCGGCGGGCTGTGCGTCACGCCAACCTTCGTGGCGATGAACGCCGAACTCCAGAGCAGGATGTACAGCAGCGCCACCGCCACCACGACGACCCGCGACCGATCCGCGTGCTGCCGTCTATCGACCGTCGCTACATC
>JBPCMC010000501.1:0-6915 GCA_051002645.1 Thermomicrobiales bacterium | reverse complement strand
AGCGTTTCCGACCACCGGCCGATCGCGGCGACCTCGAACGCTTGTGCATCGCATGCCTGCATGATCCGCCCCTTTCTTCCTGTCAGGGGAAGGATAGCACGAAGATCAGAAAGTGTCGCTGTAGGGTACCCTCAGACCGTTGAAGAAGAATTCGCGGCTAAGACGATGAAAATCCAGAGCAGGAAGAGGCCACCCAGGATAGCGAGGCCGATCTGGATGTATCCGATAACAAGACCGGCGATTGCTAGGCCGCTCCCGCCCTTCTGGCCGTACGAATGCCTGATCTCGTGACGCGCGACGTGACCGAGGACGACGGCGGCGATGGCGCCGATGAAGGGGATGACAAACCAACTCGCGATACTGCACACGAGGCTCGCAATCGCGTATGACGAGGTCTGCGGCGCGGGCAGCGCCTGCCCATAGGCGGGAGGATAGTAGCCGTACGGCGGGAGCGGGCCGCCATACGCCGCGTATGGCGGCTGCCCGGCGGGCGGCGTGCCATACCCCGGAAATGCCGGTTGGCCGGTCTGCGGTTCCTGCGGTGGCTGCACGACTCGCTCCTCTCGCTCCGTACTCATGCACGGACCGTCACTCGGTATGACCGCGCTGCTCCCAGAGTTGTTTCGTCAGTTCGGCGTGGCCGAGATGCTCCGCCGCGTGGTCGACGGTCAGGCCGACGAAGAAAAATCGCTGGCGCGGCCGCCCCATCGGGGTGATCTCCTCGCTGAGGTCAGTATCGTCGATTTTCGCCAACAGATCGTTCGTCTGCGCCATCCCGGTGGTGATGATGCCGAGCAATTCCTGCCGGGTCGCCGGGTCGTTGCGGAGGGAGTGGAGATGCCTCGCCTGTCTCGCCTCCTGATCCATCGGCGGTGGGCCATCGCCGGTGGCGATGCCGAGCAACCACGGCAACCCCTCATAGACATGCCGCACGAGTTGGGCGACGGAGTTCGTCGTCTCATCGGCGGGCCGCCAGTTGAGCGCGTCCTCCGGCAGTTCCTCGACGGCCTTGCGGTATCGATCCGCCTGCATGTTCAGCATGAATTGCGCGTAGTTGGTGACGGGCTTCATGGCTTTTCCTACCCCCTGCCCCCTCCCTCCGAGGGAAGGGGATTCAGTGCGAATGCCGTGTCGTGTCGTCCATCGTTCTGCTCGATCGAGAGGGCGCATGCTATGCGCCCCTACGACTCCCCTTCCCGTTTCGGGAAGGGGTTGGGGGTTAGGCTCCCCGCTGCTCCCACAACTGCTGCGTCAGTTCGGCGTGGCCGAGGTGTTCCTGTCCGTGGTCGGCGGTATGGATGACATACTGGGCGCGGAGAGTGGGGCCGCGCTGGTCGGCAAGCGTCTCGCTCATGTCCATGCCGTCGAGGCGGGCGAGTTGTTCATCCTTCTTCGCCTGCGCGGCGGCGATCAGGCCGTGCAACTCCTCCTTCGTCGCGAGGTCGTTGCGCAGGCTGTGGGCATGGTCGTGCTCCGGCGATTCGCCGAGCGCCCGCCCGAGCAGCACATTTTGCACCGCCGTGACGTGCCGGACGAGTTGTGCGACGGAGTTCGTCTCCGCATTACCGGGCTGCCAGTTCAAGGCGTCCTCGGGTAGTGCGTCTACGACCTTCCCATACCGCTCCGCCTGGCCATTCAACATCCCTTGTACCACCTCAACCACTGGTTTCATCTGTCTTCCTTCCCTATCTTTCGTACACGATACCGTACCGTGGAGGCCGAAACATCGCAGCGCGTCACCCTTCTCGTATCGGGAAGGGGCTGGGGGTCAGGTCTGCGTCGTCGAGGTGCTCCTGCGTGGGCGAGGGCGAGCACGTCGGAATAGCCCGAATTGGCGGGTCAGCTCCGCGTGACCGAGATGTTCCTGCGTGTGCTCGACCGCGTGGATTAGGCAGTAGGCGACGGTGCAATGGTCGCCTTCGCGATCCACGCGGTCATCGCCGTAGGTAGCGGGGTCAATCGCCTCCACAAACGATATGACGCGCTCCATTGCCCGCTGGATGAGCGCCTTGCACTCCGCGCCGCTGAGCACGGCACGGAATTCCGCCGCGCGGTCTCGCTCAATCGTCGTGCCTGCCGCCCGCGCCGTCCAATCCTGCACGGATCCCCAGGCGTGCGCGACGAGCACGGCGATTGAGTTCGTCTCCGGCCCCGGTCGCCAGTTCAAGGTCTCGTCCGAAAGTCCGTGAACGACCGCCAGATATGCCTGCTCCTGGAGACGGAATTGCGCCAGCGCTGCCGTGCAGATTGCGTCCATACATGCCCCCTTCCGCTCCCTGCCCCGATGGATGTCGGCGCAGGGTAGCAGATATGCTCATGTGTGTACATGCCTTCCGGGAAGGGCGACAGGGCGGAAACAAGAGAGTGTTTCCGCCGGGAATACCCACCCCCATCTGCCCAGAGGGCTCCCGCCTCCCGACACGGGAGGGGGTTTCTATTCCGGCTCCCCTTCCCGTGTCGGGGAGGGGTTCCCTTCCTCCCACGCGGGATAGCCCTGCACGAGTGCCCGTGTCATCGCGGCGACTTCCTGCTTCATCCGGTGATTGAGCACTGCCTCGGCGGTCCGCTGCGCGATGATGCGGGGCATCAGCGGCGGCACGACGCGCGCGTGCACGTCCGCGTCGATGGCGAGCGACGCCGCGACCGTGCAACCCGCCCGTGCGGTGGTTAGGACGAAGAGGCCGGTGATCCGCGTCGCGATCTCGTCCGCCAGCAGCGCATTTGGCCGCTCATCGATGCTCGTGATACGCACGCGGTCCGATTCGATGGTGAAGGCGACTTCGGCGGCCGGGCGCAGCGAGAGGCCGGGAATCTGCACCGGCGCGAGCGTGATGCGGAAGGTGCCGCGCTGCCGCTGGATGATGCGCTCGACGCTCGGCAGCGCGGCGAGCACGGCCGCCGGATCGCCGAGGTAGGCAAGGGCGCGTGGCGCGGCGCAGGGGAGCGCGAAGGTCGCGTGCTGGGTAGTTCGGAGGGAGAGGTCTCCCGCGTGTACTGGCATCGGCCATTTCTCGCAGTACGTACGGCGCGACGGTCCGCCGAAAGTGTATCAATCTTCATCCGAAATGCGTACTTAACATGTACGAGTCGCATTCCCGGCGCGCAATACTCATCCAACGCGGTGCGACGCGCGTACAACCATATACAGGGTGCCGAAACGATTGCGGGCACGTTTGGTGCGGGTGGCGTGCCTAGGGAAGGATTCGATGGCTTTGTGCGTTGCAGATAGTACCGGCAGCAATGGCGCCGCCGGCCAGCATCCTTACGGGACCGGAGGGTTTTTCCTATGTCTTATGCAAATGTACGCCGCGAGACTGCCGCGTATGCCGATATTACCCCGATCACGTTGCATTGTGCCGCCGCCCGCCCGGTGCTGACCAGCATCGCGGAACGGCGTTCAGCGCGGGAGGACGCGGACACGCACCTCCTGCCGGATGTGACGCCGTACGACAGCGACTCGCTGCGCTCCTACTTGCGCGAGATCAGCGCCCAGCCTCTGCTCAATCACGAGCAGGAGATCGCGCTCGCCAAGCGGATCGAGGTGGGCGACGAGACGGCGTTGCAGCAGATGGTGCGCCACAACCTGCGGCTCGTCGTCAGCGTCGCCAAGCGGTACGTTGGGCGCGGCCTGACGCTCCTCGACCTCGTGCAGGAGGGGAATATCGGCCTGATGCGCGCGGCGCGGAAATACAAGTGGGAGACCGGCTTCCGCTTCTCCACGTACGCGACGTGGTGGATTCGGCAGGCGATCACCCGCGCCATCGCCGACCAGGGCCGGACGATCCGGCTGCCTGTTCATATGGGCGAGGCGGTCTCGCGTCTGCACCGGACGGTGCAGACGCTCAGCCAGAGTCTCGTGCGCCGCCCGACGGTCGAGGAGATTGCCAAGGCAGCGGAGTTGCCCGAGGAGCGCGTCGAGGTGATGCTGCGCATGTCGCAGCAGACGCTCTCGCTCGATGTGCCGATCAGCAGCGACGAGGATGTGACGCTCGGCGATGTGATCAGCAACAAGGTCGAGGTGGAGAACCCCGAGAACGAAGTCACGGCGGGCCTGCTCCGCGAGGAGATCGCCGAGGCGTTGGACGCGCTGGCGCCCCGCGAGCGACTGGTCGTCGATCTGCGCTTCGGCATCACCAAACCGCGCCAGTACACGCTGGCGGAGGTCGGCAGTCAACTGGGCATCAGCCGCGAGCGCGTCCGGCAGATCGAGCGCACCGCGCTGAAGAAGCTCCGCAGCGGCGAAAGCGGCGCGAAACTCGTCGCCTACGACCATCAGTAAACCGCCGCCCGCACGTCATCATTGCCCTTCCCCACCACCGGGGAAGGGCTTTTTTCGCTCCTCCGCTACCAATCCGGCGCTTCCCTACGACTCCCCTCTCCATCGCTGTACAAACCTGATTGATACCCTGATCTCCCTGCGATGGAGAGGGGTCGGGGGTGAGGCTCGGAAAGCCCTCACCCCGCCGGTAGGTACCCGCGCGACTGCGCGACCTGCACGCCGAGCCGCCCTAACGCGACGCTGCTCGTCTCCGGGTGGAATTCGAGGCGATAGCGCTCGAAGTACTGGACCAGATGGGCGACGCCGTCCGCGCCGCTCTCCCGGAAGGGCTCGCTGATCGGGTAGCCAAAGGTGGGCAGGCCGCCGCCCACCTGCCAGAAGGCCGTGAATGGGCCGGAGAGCGTGTGCCCCGTCGCGGCGAAGAATTAGGCCCGTCCGGCGTCGCATTCGCGCCTACGGGGCCTACGGGCAGGAAGGCGGGTTCGCTCATCCGGCTAGATGTCGTTTCCCGGCCGAGCATTCCCAACTGCACCGCGAACGGCACCGTGCCGAGATCGTAGTGATACTCGAAGCGGGCGCGCTCGAAATACTGGACGGTGCGCACCGCGCCGTCCGCGCCGCGCTCCAGAAACTCCTCGCTGATCGGATAGCCGAACTGCGCGACGCCGCCATTCTGCTCCCAATAGGACTTGAAGCCGAAGTTCAGGCTGTGGTCGGTGGTCGCGAAGAAACGGTGATCGGGCAAGTCGGTGAAGGCGCGGATCGGTTCGACGAAGTTCGCGAAGGGGAGCAGGGAGACCGGCCCCGGTTGAACCGGCAGGGCGGCGCTCTGTGGAGCGGCGGCAGGCGGCGTGTCCGTTGGCGCAGCAGTTGCCGCTGTCGCTGTTGCGATCGGTGTCGCTGTCGCGATGACGCTTGCGGCGCCCGCAGTCCCAGTGGCGGGAGCGGTCGGGGTTGGGATTGGCGTCGGGGTCGGACGGATCGCCGTCGCGTTCGCGGCAGCGGTGGTCGGCGTCGCGGTTGGACTCGGAGGCGAGGTGGGGGTCGGTGGCACGATGGTATTGGTCGGTGGCGGGTGCGTAGCCGTCGCGGTCGGGGTGGCCGCTGCCGTGACGACGACCGTGGCGCGCATCTCCGCCGCGTGGAAGGTGCAATGATAGGCGAAGGTGCCCGCCTTCGTGAAGGTGAAGGAGAATTTGACGCCTTTGGTCATCGTGCCCGAATCCCATGCGCCGCTATCGCTCGTGGTGGTGTGCGTGTCCTGCCCTTGGTTGGTCCATAGGACTGTCGTGCCGACCGGGACGGTGAGCGTCGCGGGGGTGAAGTTGTAATCCTGGATCGCCACCGAAACCTGCGCGCCTTGCACGGAGGGCCGCGCCACCGTAATGAAACTGGCGAGGAGGAGCGCGAAGACCACCGCCGTGACAATGCGCGCCCCCCGCATATGCCCGCCACCTCTCCGCGTCGCTCGCTCTCGCCCAATATTTCCCATACAGAGAGATACGCCGGAACAGGCGCGGAAGGATGACGCTGTAGACGAAGCCACATGAGACTGCACGGAGATTGTCGATCACGCAGGCGCGCCCGATGGGGAAAGCCGGCATGCTATCCCTTCCGTGCGATGGTGATGATCTCCGGGCTCGTGTCGGTGAGCGGCTGCCCGTCCCAGTCCCCGAACTGCTCCTCGATCACCAGGCCGGCGCCGGACAGGAATGCGGCGAGCGCCCCGGCATCAAGGAACCGGAGCGCGCCCCGGCTCACCTGCGGACGGTCCCAACCAGGACTGGTGAACGTCGTGGTGAAACGAACGACGTCCCCTGTCACCGGCGCCTCTACACGGGTTGCGCGGCGCACAACGGCGCCGCCGGCGTCGGTTACCTCGCCCGCGTAGTCCGTCGACCACTG
Source organism: Thermomicrobiales bacterium (assembly GCA_051002645.1). Taxonomy (GTDB): domain Bacteria; phylum Chloroflexota; class Chloroflexia; order Thermomicrobiales; family JALYUS01; genus JALYUS01. The sequence goes on along the minus strand of JBPCMC010000501.1, from coordinate 731 downwards.
CTCCCACGCCCGCATCCGGGGATTGCGCGTCTCGAACGCGAAGCGGCCGCCGTCGGCGAGGGCCGCCGCGATCGTAGCGAGCGCGACGCGTACCTCGTCATCCGCGATGAACTCCTGGAATGCGTGATCAGTCATGACGATCAGATCGAACTCTCGATCCCAGCTGACCGATGCGAGGTCACCGAGGACCCACTCGATGTCCGCCCGCGTACGCGCCTGGGTGAGCATCCCGCTGGCGGGGTCGAGCCCTACCAGCCGCCCGCTATGACCGGACTCGCGCGCCCGGTGCAACAGCGTACCCGTCCCGCAGCCGACGTCGAGGACGGCTCCTGCGGACATGACCCGGCTGAGATAGAAGGCGAAGTCGCGCCGTCGTTCCCACGGGTGGAACAGATCATACAACGCGGCGAAGCGGTCTTCGGTGAACTGACGATCGATCATGGCGCCACTCTGCCCCACCTACAGTGAAAAGTCAAAGAGATGGCGGCCTAATGGATGCGTCTAAAAGCCCGTCGGTTGACGAGAGATTGATGCCGGTAGCGTAGGCAGAAGCCTGCGAGCGGGACGCAGGCTGGAAAGCCTGCGCTACCACACAAACGACAGCCTAGCCTGGATTATTCATAAAGTCATCTCGCAACGCGCGGGAGGTCATCTGATGCCACGAGACGAAACGTATGGCCCCTCAGTCCCTTGTGCAAGCCCCGATTCGGATGCCGCCGGTAGGGGAGGAC
>JBPCMC010000500.1:0-7447 GCA_051002645.1 Thermomicrobiales bacterium | reverse complement strand
TGGGGTCCGCCATCGCCGTTCTGGGGAGCAGGCCGTGATGGATTGGGCAACGGAGTGACGGTAAAGAGCCCGCTATTCCTGAGAAACGTCGGTGCAATTCGCCCGAGATTTAGATGCGATTGCCCTGCGCATTCGGGAATCAGGCAGGGCTGATTCGGCGTCGGGTGTGGACGTTGACGCAATTCGTAGGGGCGGTGCTCGAACCGCCCTCCCCGGCCTGTCGGCGCTCGTCGCCATCCATCGCGGCGACGATACAGCAGCGGAGGGCGGTTCGAGCACCGCCCCTACGAGTGGCCGGGTTGCGCGTCGGGGGTTTAGACGAGTTCGACGGCGCCTTCGGTGGCGCGGGCGTGCTGCATGTCGTGGAGGGCGGGGGTGGCGGCGAGGGCGTCGTCCGCGCCGGTAATGAGGACCTGGCGGTCGTCGCCGGCGGCGGTGATCGTCTCGATGACGAAGGCACGGTGGACGGGATCGAGTTCGGAGAGGATGTCGTCGAGCAGGGCGATGGGCGGGTCGCCGGTCTCCTCGGTCATCACGGCGACTTCGGCGAGTTTGAGGGCGAGGACGGCGAGGCGCTGCTGTCCGCGCGAGCCGTACGCCGCGATGTCCACGCCGCCGTGCAGGATCGTCACATCGTCGCGGTGTGGCCCGACGACCGAGACGGCGCGGCGGTGCTCCTCCATCCGGCGTTCGTGCAGCGCCTCCGCGAAGTTGCGCGCCGCGAGCGCCTCGGTGTCGTTGAGGTTCACGTCGCCCGGTGCGGTCGGGATGCTCGGCTTGTAGGCGACCGCCAGTGGGCGGCTGCCCTCGGTGAGGGCGAGGAATGCCTCTTCCGCGTGGGCGGAGAGGCGGGCGAGCGTCGTCTGCCGCCTCGCATGGACATACGCACCGCTGCGGATGATTGTCTCGTCCCAGTACGTCAGTTCGGCGAGCACTTCCGGGTCATTGGCGCGGCGACCTTCGGCGGCGAAGCGTTTGAGCAGCGCGTTCCGCTGGGTGAGTGTCGCGGTGTACGAGGAGAGGGCGCGGATGTACTTGCGGTCCACCTGCGAGAGCATGATGTCCAGGTAGCGGCGGCGGGTGCTCGGCGGGCCGGTGATCAGTTCGAGATCGGTCGGCGCGAAGACGACGGCGCGCAGATTGCCGACCGCATCGACGGCGCGCCGCGCGATGTCGTTCACTTTGACGTGCTTACGGGTCATCAGCGCGCCCTCGGTCGTTGCCCGGTCGAGTTGCAGGGCGATATCGAGCGAGATCGCGCCATCAACCGTCGCAACGTCGCCGTGGACACGCGTGTACGGCGCGGAGGCGAGGTCCGTGCCGCTCTCCCAGCGGATCATCTCGCGGTCGAGACCGGCGCGCGGCGAGCGGGTGGTGGCGAGGAAGGCGACCGCCTCAAGGATGGTCGATTTGCCGCTGCCGTTCGCGCCGGTGATGACGAGGCCGCGCGTCGGTATCTCCAACGCGAGGTGGCGATAACAGCGGAACTCTTCGAGCAACAAGGCGGTAAGGTGCATAGTCCCTCGGACCGAACTGAACCGCCAAGACGCCAAGTGCGCCAAGAGGGAAGTGAGAAGAAAGAGTGATCTTCTCTGCGTTTCTTGGCGCACTTGGCGTCTTGGCGGTTATTCCCCAGCGTCCGCTATTGGGCGAGATGCATCGGCATGATGACGTAGACCGCGTCGCCACCGACGGGCCGCAGGACGCCCGCGTTGTTCGGGCCTTGCATCTCCAATGCCATTTGCTGCGACTTCGTCGCGTTCATCACATCGGAGAGGTAGCGGACGTTGAAGGCGATCACCCCCGCCGGGCCTTCCACACTCGCATCGACATCGCTCAGGTTGTCGCCCACCTCGGCGGCGTTGGCGCTCACCTGCAAGGTGCCGGTGCTGTACTCTTCCTCGCCCTTCATCACGGAGATTTTGACGACATCGTTGTTCTCGCGGGCGAAGATGTTGGCGCGGCGGATCGCGCCGAGGAAGCCCTCGCGGCTGGCGACGGCGCGCGTGTTGTAGGACTTCGGCACCAGTTGCCGCACCTCCGGGAAGGTGCCGTCGATCAAGCGCGAGACGAACTCGACACTGCCGGAGCGGCACATCAGTTGGTTGCGGTTCGGTGTGACGGTCATCTCGACCGGCTCTTCGCTGTCGCCGAGCACGCGCGCCAGTTCGGTCATCGCGCGGGCCGGGGCGATGATCGAGACGGGCTCGCTCGTCGGCGTCGTCAGCTCGCCGTCGCGCACCGCGAGGCGGAAGCCATCGGTGGCGGCGAGGGAGATCGTCTGCCCCTCGACCTTCATGTGAATGCCGGCGAGCACCGGGCGGCTGTCGTCCGACGCGGCGGCGAACGAGACGGAGGCGATCATCTCCTTGAGGAGCACGCCGTCAATCGTCACCGACGGCCCGTTTCCATCACCGATCGATGGGATGGCGGGGAAGTCCTCGGCGTCGATGCCGCGGATCGTCGAGCGGTTGCGCCCGCAGTTCAGCGTCAGGGCGAGGCGACTATCGACGGCAAGCGAGACTGTCTCGGGTGGCAGCGTGTTCACCCACTCGGTCAAGGACTTGGCAGGGATGGTCACCGCGCCGTCCTGCGCGACGGTGCAGGAAATCCATGCCGTGATCGCCAGTTCCAGATTGGTCGCCGCCAGCTTCAGTTTGCCGTCCTCGGTCGTAAGGAGGACATTGTTGAGCACGGGCAGCGTCGTCTTGGACGCGACCGCGCGCATCACCTGCCCGAGGGCGCGATGCAGGTTCTCCTGAGAAACCGATACCTTCATGCCGAAATTGGCCGGTACACTGCTCTCTACACTCTCGACCGTCGCCACCGCGACCTCCGTTGCCTCGAACAAGTCCACCATTACCGTGCTCCCCACCGCTACTGCGCGAAATCGACCGTTCGTATTGTACGTACACTCTACAGTATGTTCGCCGCCCGCGCAAGGGGTGTCGTGCAGGAAGATGATACAATCTGGCCGCGACACGGTCAAAGAGAGGGTGGTGGGTACGACAGAGCAAGCAGCCAGCGCGATGCGATCGTTGCCGAGTGTGGGTGACATCCTCGTCATGCCGGCGGTCGTCGCGGCATCAGCCGGGATTGCGGATATTTACCGCACTGCCGTCGTCCGGGAGGCGATCGACGGGGAGCGCGCGCGGTTGCGGCGGGATGGCGGCACGGCGGATGTGGCGCGTATCGTTGATGCCGCGTGCGGCGAACTGCGCCGCTTGATGGGCGCGAAACTCCGTCCGGTGATCAATGCGACGGGCGTCATCCTGCACACCAATCTCGGCCGTGCCCCGGTCAGCGCCGCCGCCGCCGAGGCGATGCGCGCGGCTGCGTCCTCGTACGTGCCGCTCGAATTCGCTGTCGAGAGCGGTGAGCGGGGCGGGCGCATGGGGGAACTGGCGGCGCTCTTCCGGGCGCTCACCGGGTGCGAGGCGGCGCTCGTCGTCAATAACAACGCGGCGGCGACGATGCTCGTCCTCGCCGCGACGGTCGCGCCTGGGCGGACCGATGTGCTCGTCTCCCGCTCCGAGGCGGTCGAGATCGGCGGATCATTCCGCATCCCGGATATCCTCCGGCAGAGTGGCGCGACACTCGTCGATGTCGGAACGACGAACCGGACCTATCTGCGCGATTACGAGCAGGCGATCACCGAGCAGACGGCGGCGATTTTGAAGGTGCATACGAGCAATTTCGTGCTCTCCGGCTTCGTGCATACGACGCCCGCCGCCGACCTTGTTCCGCTTGGCGAGCGGCACGGCGTCCCGATGATCGACGACCTCGGCAGCGGGGCACTGGTGGACACGCGGCAGTTCGGGTTGGCGGCGGAGCCAATGTTTCAGACGAGCGTGGCGTCGGGCGCGCATCTGACCTGCGCGAGCGGCGACAAACTCCTCGGTGGCCCGCATGCGGGCATCATTCTTGGCCGCAAAGAGTGGGTAGCGAAGTGCGCGGCGCATCCCTTCGCGCGCGCATTCCGGGCGGATAAGGCGACGCTGGCCGGCCTCGCGGAAACCTTGCGACACTATCTCCGCGATGAGCACACCGAACATATCCCGGTCTGGCGGATGATTGCGGCGGGGCCCGATTTTCTGCGTTCACGTTGCGCGCGATGGGCCGCAGATTTGGAAGGTGCAGGCCTCATCTGTGAGATCCGCCCATCGTCCGCGACGGTGGGCGGCGGGTCGCTGCCGGGCGAGATGCTTGCCTCATATGCGTTGACCATCAGTGTGTCAGATGTGCGCGATGCGGGTTCGTCCTTGCAATCGTTCGCGCGAGCCCTTCGCCTCGGCACGCCGGGTATCATCCCGCGCATCGAGGGCGACCGGCTCTGGCTCGATGCGCGCACTGTCGCGCCGGACGACGATGATGCCCTGATCGCGACGGTGCGCGCCGCCTGGCAATCCCTCGCCGCCGCGAGCGCTGATTAAGGCGTGGAAATGATGGTGGCGGCGGGCTTTAGCCTGCCGCAGCAAGGGAACTGGCAGGCTAAAGCCCGCCGTCACCGATCGAAGCCTGCTCTAGGTGCGCGGGGACTGAAGATCGCGGAAGACGGTACTCGGCGGGGGATAGATCTTCAGCAGACCCGAGAGCCGCGTGATTTCCGCCGCGAAATAGCGCATCAGTTCCTCGTCGCCCTCGGCGCGGGCGTCGGCGTAGAGGCCGTTCATCTCCTGGATGCGCGTGTTCGCGTGATCGCGCAGCAAGTTGCGCAGTTGGGCTTCCGCCTCCTGCACGACGCGACCGACATACCACATCTCCTGCTGCTCCGTGTAGGAGAGCAGCCGCGCGATGTCGTCCGCCAGCACATCTGGCAGCAACTCAGTCACCGCCTCGGTGTCGAGGTACGCGGTGTCGTCGTGCGCGAGGGTGACGAGTGCGTCCCAGATCGCGTGATGGGCCGGATCGGTGAACGCATCGCCGATCTCCTCCGGCGCGATGGCGAGCAGGTCGGGCATTGCGTCGGGCTTGCGGATGAGCAGCGACAGGAGATATTCCACGCGGGTCGGGCCGCTACGCGCCGCACTGGCGGTCTCGCGTTGCTGCCGCGTGGCAGGGCGCGCGGCCTGGCGCAGGGCGCTCTCGATGTACTGCTCGCTGACACCGAGTTGCCGCGCGAGGAGGCTGATGTAAACGCCGCGCTCGACGCGGTCGGCGAGTTCGGGGATGAGCGGCGCGATCTGATTGATGATCGCCGTCTTGCCCCGCCCCGAGGTCGTATCGCCCGCCGCGATCACCGAATGGATGATGTAATCGAGCAGCGGCTCGGCGGCGGCGATCAGCGGCGGCCACGCGGACGGATCCGTACGGATGAACTCGTCCGGGTCCTTGCCGGACGGCACGCTCAGGACATTGATCTGCACGGAGAGGCGGCGTTGCGAGCGGACGAGGCCGCGCGCGTCCACCTCGAAATCCGCGTCGTCGCCGAGCGCGCTGCGCAATGTATCGACCGCCCGGAGCATCGCCAGTTGCCCGGCAGCGTCGGCGTCGAGCGCCAGCACAATGCGCGGCGTCAGCTTCTTGACGAGGCCAACCTGCTGCTCCGTCAGCGCCGTGCCCATCGTCGCGACGACGTTGCGATAGCCGAACTGATGGGCCGTCAGCGCGTCCACGTACCCTTCGACAATGACGACTTCCTGCTGCTTGCGGATAGCGTCCGCCGCGCGGTCGATGGCATAGAGCAGGTGGCTCTTGTCGAAGAGGGCGGTTTGTGGCGTATTGAGGTACTTCGGCTGCTGATCGTCGCGCAGCGCCCGCCCACCGAAGCCGACGACCCGCCCCTGCCGGTCGCGGATCGGGAAGATGAACCGGCCACGGAAGCGATCGTAGGGGCCGTTACCGCCCTCGCGCTGCGAAAGCAGGCCGATGGCGAGCGCGTCGTCGAGATTATGGCCCCGTCCGCTCAGGTAGCGCGTCAGCGTCTCCCACTCGTCCGGCGCATAGCCGAGTTGGAACTCTTCGGCGACTTCGTCCGAGATGCCCCGTTTGGCGAGATAGGTCCGCCCCGGCTGCCCCTGGGGATGGACGCGCAGGAGGTTCTGGTAGAAGAGCGCCGCCGCCTCGTTAAGCGCGAAGAGGCGGTCCCGCCGCTCCTCCTCCTCGCTCGCCGTCTTCTTCTCCGGTGCGCGCGAGAGCGTCACGCCCGCCCGCTCCGCAAGGAGCGTCAATGCCTCCTTGAAGTCGAGATTTTCCACTTTCATGATGAAGGTGAAGAGATCGCCGCCCTCGTTGCTGCCGAAGTCGCGCCACGTCTGCGTCTCCGGCCAGACGTGGAACGACGGCGTGCGCTCGCTGCGGAAGGGCGAAATGCCCGAATAGGTGCGCCCCGTCTTCTTTAGTGTGGCATATTGCCCGATCACCTCGACCAAATCGAGGCGCTCGCGGATCTGACGGATGGCGTCTTCGCTGGCCATGCTACTCCTTCGGCCCGTTTACAGAGAAATGACTGAGCGTACGATGCGGCGAAGCATCGTACGCTCAGTATATGCGATGTACGTACATTGCGAAACAGTCGCGGGCATAAATACCGAAAGTGGCGCCGACTGGAACAATTGTATCAGCCGGCGCCAGGTTCGCAGTGCATCGCCCCATGATCGGGGCGGCACGCTACGTTAGAGGATTGGGTACACAGTCCGGTCATCGATTTGACTGTTCTTCGCGCTGGGAGAGCGGGAAAAGGGTCAATCTGGCGTTCGTACCCTATCCCTCCGAGGTCGTCGGGTCGATCATCGTCCGCACTTGCGAGACCTGATTCGCCGGGAAGCCGCCCTTGGCGGCGTGCTCGCGCACGGTCTTCTCGTCCGGCGCGATGTAGACGCAGTAGATCTTGTCTCCGGTCACGTAGCTCTCCAGCCATTGAATCTGCGGCCCCATCTCGCTCAGGACGCCGCATGAGGTCTGAGCGACCCCCTTGAGTTGTGCGGGCGACCACTCGCCGCAACCGGGAATCTCGCGCTCGATGACAAACTTCGGCATGTGTGTTTCCCTTCGCGTCAATCTGATGGCAATCGATGAACTTTTCCACGCTCAACGGTGAGTATAGTGACTGCGCCGATTGGGTACAACCCGTCACGAACGTGACCGGAAATTCGACTCCTTCTCCGACGAGGTGATCGCTGATTTTGCGACATGGCGAACAGGGAGCCGGGGGAGGATTGAATCTCCGGGCATTCCCATGAGTCCTCCTTTCCCGCAGTTCGGGCATGATTACCGTCGCGACACATCTGGCATCTGCCGATATGACGCAGCAACCGCACGGATGGTTCTGATGATGGTCGCCCAGGGAGCGGAACAAACGGGGGTAGCGGAAGCCAGCGGCCCACCAGTACATCGTCGCGTACGGTGTCAGAGACGCTGCAATCGCTCGATCTTGCTGAAATAATGAGGACGTAAATGGATATCGGTGGTGGCAGGCTTCCAGCCTGCATGATCCGCAGATCGGAAG
>JBPCMC010000499.1:0-7311 GCA_051002645.1 Thermomicrobiales bacterium | reverse complement strand
GGGTTTCCAGCATGCGTTCGGGGCGCAGGCTGGAAAGCCTGCGCTACCGATTGCCTGCCTAATAGGGGTGATCGCGCAACCAATCGCGGTATGCGATGAGATGCGCGGCGAGGTCGTCGTTGAGGCCGAAGCCGAGATCGTAGCGGAATCGGGTCATATCGAGCGGGCCGCGCCGGACGCCGATGCCGAATCCGACAGTTGACTCATCAGGCGGGACCGACTGCCAGCGGAGATCAGGGACGGCAATGCGGAGCGCATTGAGAATTTCAGGTAGAGTATAACCCCGGCCCGCGCCGAGATTGTAGATTCGATGGGTGAGGCTCGGCGCATGGAGCAGCGCGACGATGGCGCGGGCCACCTCACTGGCGGCTGTCAGGTCGCGCGAGAGGCCATCGTCGTGCACGCGGATTTCCTCGCCCGCGCAGGCGGCGTGCATCAGGCTATAGATGCCGCTCATCGCCTCCCGCGCACCGGTGGGTCGTTCGAGGGGGCCAAAGAGCGCAGCGGGGCGGACGGCGACAACATCCATGCCAAAGCCATGTACCGCGTGCGCCATCAGCCGTTCAATGGATTGCTTCGAGACGGCGTAGGCGCTCGTATCGCGCCACGGGGAATCCTCCGTGAGCGGCGAGCCGTCATTGGCCGCGTAGACGGAGGAGGAACTGAAAACGACCGTGCGCCGGACACCGAGCGCGCGGGCAAGATCGAGCGCGTTCGCGGTGCCGAGCACATTCACGCCGATCGTCTGCCGCATCCCCGCCGCTTCCATTGCCGCGTCCGGCGTGATCGCCGCCGCATGGATGACACGGGTAATTGCCTCGCCATCCGTTGTGCCCGTTGTGCGGGAGAACGTGGCATAGTCGGTGACATCGGCCTCGCGCCACGTCACCCGTACCGCCCGTGCCGGGTCCCGAGCGAGGAAGGCGCGCATGGTCTCGTCGGGTGCGCGTCGATCCACCGCGACGACCGGGCCATGCGCCGCCGCTTCCCAGACGAGATGCGGGCCAAGAAATCCGGTCGCACCCGTTATCAGTGTCGTCCCATCATCTTTCATTACATGTTCCTCGTGGTGATTGAATACCAGAGATTCTGTATTTTCTGGTATGCACGAACAGATGGGGCTGATTAATGCGGCACGGACGCGACCGACTCACCGGCATCATCGACGTACGGATGCGCAGGCGAGATCGGCTCCCCAGCGGCGAAACGGGCGAGCGGGAAGGGCTGAGCAGCGTCCGGTTGTGCGCCCGTCGCGGCCCAGGTTGCCATCACCTGACCGACGTATGGGCCGCTCTTGAAGCCGCTGCCGCTAAACCCGGCGGCGAGGAAGAGTCCCTCGGCGCCGAGGTTCGCCTCCAGGATCGGGCAATGATCCGGCGTCATATCGAGGATGCCCGCCCAGCCGCGCGTCACCGCCGCGCCCTCCATATCGGGGATGCGGCGGGCAATCGTCTGCCTGGAATCCGCGACGATTGATGCGTCGGGTTGCTCGTCGTACTCGTCAGCAGAGGGCACGAGACGCGACCGCTGCCGCACGCCGATTGGCGTCTCCGTCGCGCCGTAGGGCCGGAAGTATGAGCCGAGGGCAGTGTCGATGAAGACCATGTGGCCGTCCGCTCCCTGCGGGAGCGCGCCCTGCCGCTGGAAGAGGACGACTTGGGTACGATGCGGCACAATCGGCAGTTCGACGCCGATCTGCGCGAAGAGCGGCACGCCCCAGACGCCCGCGCAGACGATCACTAGCGGCGCGTCGAAGTCTCCCCTAGCGGTCGCAACGCCGACGACGCGCCCACCCTCTGTGCGGAGCGCCGTGACCGCCGTACCGGTGACGATCGCCGCACCGAGCCGTTCGGCGGCCTGGGCGAAGGAGCGCGCGGTGTCACCCGGCATCGCGCAGCCGGAGTCCGGCTCGTAGGCGCAGGCGACCAGATCGTCCGTGTCCACCCACGGCTGCATCCGGCGCACATCGTCACCATTGACGATGCAGGTGTTGACACCGATCCCCTGCAACATCCGCACATTCTCATGCAGCGCCGCGACGTTGCGCGGTGCGACCGTCTGGATGAATCCGGTGCGTGCGAAGCCGGGATCGCCGACGCCGACGCGGTGCCGCCAGTCCTGGAAATACGGCAGGCTCTCGTTCGCCAGCCGCGCCTCATACGGATTGGTGTAGTGCATCCGCACCAGCCCGCCCGACTTGCCCGTGCTCGCCCCCGCGATCTCGCCCCGCTCGATCAGGATTGTCTTGACACCGCGCTCCGCGAGATGGAAGGCGGCGCTCGCCCCATTTACCCCGCCACCGACGACGATTGCTTCCGCTGTCCGTGCCACGAAACGCTCCCTTCGGTCGCAAGTTAGGACTGAGGACTGAGGACTGAGTGGGGTGCCGAGCCGGGTGTGCGGCGCGTTGATGATCGTTGGGCGATGCGGGGATGGGAATGCCGAAGGCGGCGGCGAAGGAGGGGACGTCAATGCGGATGCCTTCCGATGCGGACGCTTCGATGGCGGCGGTGACGGCGAGGGTGCGGAGATGATCGCCCACCGTCGGAGCGCGGATGTCGCCGGTGTGGAGGTCGTGCAGGACGGCGCGGAGCATCAGCCGGACATCGTCCATGAACGGCTCCTGAACGGGCAAGGGCACGTACTCCATCGCCTCCGTACCGTCGTGGACGATATGCAGGCCATCGAAGAGGGCGGTTTGCACGAGCGCGCCCCGCTCGCAATCCGTCCGCCAGAGGAACGTATCGCGCGCGGTGCGGGCAGCCCAGGTGCCGGTGTATTGGGCGGTCATGCCGCTATCGAGCGTCAGCGTCGCACAGACCATCGTGTCGTCCGCATAGTCGCTCCAACGCGGGTTGCTCGTCGTGGCGGAGAGGGAGAGGACTTCCGCACCGTAGATATAGCGGATGAGGTCGAGGTGGTGGACGGCCTGCTCCCAGAGCATCGGCTGGCGCATCGTCAGCGGGTATTTATTCAGCCCCGAAGCCCAGCCGTTGCGATTGCGCCAATAGTTCACATAGGCAAGGCCGGGCAAACCGATGTCGCCCCGTTGGAGGATGGTTTTCGCTACGACGGTTGTCACGGCATAGCGAAAGTTCATCGCGACATATACGCGCCGTCCGATGGCGTGACAATGATCGGCAATCGCGGTGGCGTCCGCGAGATCGACCGCGAGGGGCTTCTCGACGAGTAGCGTGCATCCAGCATCGGCGAGCGCGGTGCAGAGCGCCCGTCGTTCCATTGGCGGCGTTGCCACGACTGCGAGGGCTGGATCGAGGGCGGAGAATGCCTCCCCATGATCCGCGAAGCAGCGTGCATCCGGCCCGAAGGTCTCACGCACCCACGCCCGCTCGCCGGGATCGGGATCGACATAACCAACGACATGGACGCCCGGTTCGCTCGCCAGCACCCGCGCCCACATCCGCCCACGCACGCCGACACCGACGAGCAAGACGGGTATGGATGATGGTCCGCAGTCCCCTTCCCCAGATTTCATGCCAGCGAGAATAGCGGGCACACGGAGCGCGTGTCAACGCGGCTCGGCACGACAGGCGACGCGCGTTGAGCAATGCCTACGGAACGAAATCCGTGTTCGCTGAATGATGCTTCCACCTTTGAGCCGGGTGGACATCTCAGCGCATGTTGTTATCCTGACCAGGATGGTACGTGTTCATCGATGGCGCTGAGTCGGCACAAGGAAGAGCGAGATCGTCGCCATCTTCTGGGTAAAGGGTTCGCGCCGGAGAAGGTTAGGGCGATAACCGCGACAGGAATGTGAGGGGGCGATGGTTACAGTTCGGTTACTGCCATCGGCTTTCCTCATCGCCAGCCTCCTCACCGTGTGCGGTTGCAGTGGTGGCACATCCTCCCCGGCTCCTGCCCCCTCCGAACCGACGCCCACGACGATGACCACCGCAACGACTGTACCGAGCGCGGTTGCGAGTATCACTGTGTCCACGCCCACCCCGGTAGCAGACTCAGACGCCACCGTATTTGCACAACTCGCTGCCCGCCCACTCCATCTTCCCACCCTTAATACGGGGGAAGCATGTCCACGCACGCCCAGCACCCCGATCCCGATTAATGTCGCACCAGTGCTCGGCAACGGGCCGATTTACCCATCTGTTGGGTTTGTCAATGCACCAATTGTCTACGACCCCCACCGGGTCGAAGCAAACGGCACGATCCCCTGGAAAACGCTCTGGCTCTCCGCGCCGATCTATCACGCACCGAGCATCATCCGGGGGCAACAGATTGATGGGCCAAACACGATGGAGTTCTTCAACGAAGAAGAAGGCTCCCGTTCACAGGAATTGCGCTTTCCGACGAATACGCAGGTGTCGTCAGGAGACATACCGTACGATTGGCGGCAGCAGCCATCGCTCACCTATTTCCCCGGCCCAGGATGCTATGCCTATCAAGTGGATGGGATCGGGTTGTCCGAGGTGATCGTCGTCGAGGTGCGCCCGACCTGACCAACGCCAAATGACTGCGTAACGCCTCGTACCCGCAACGTCAATCGCTGCTTGCTGAGGCAGCAGGGATGGCACGAACGGTGGCAGTGGTCGCGATGCCTTCGCCAGATTCCGCGACTGCGGCGGCTTCCGCAACGTCGTTAGCGGCGGACATACGGGCGTTATCTGCCGCGATGCGCAGGGCGGAGCGTTGCGATTGCGGATCGAGGCGGCGGGTGACGAAGAAGGTGAAACTGGCGAAGACACAGGCGATCAGGAAGGGGATCTGATAGCCGACGTAGTTGAGGATGATGCCCGTCGTGATCGGCACAACGATGGCGGCGGCGTGCTGCAAGGTGACGCCCATCGCCAGGCTCGGCGCGATCTCCTCCGCGACGGCGACCTTGCGTAGATAGGTCGCCGCGCCGATCGGCGAGAGGGGCATGATGAAGGTGTAAAGGACGTAGCAGAGGCAGGCGATGACGACATTGTTCGCCAGCGCGTAGCCGCCGAGCGCGACGACGTAGGCGACGTTGATAATCGAGAGCATCCGTCGCTCGCCATGCACGTCGATCATCCGGCCCACCCACGGGCCGGAGACCATGCTGACGAAGGTCACCGCGATCAATACGCCGGAAATCTGCGCCACCGACAGGTGATAGCGATGCACCAGCACCCAGAGACCGAAGGAGAAGAAGACCTGTTGACGCCCGCCGTCGAGCAGGCTCAGGTAGTAATAGTAGCGGTACTCCCGCTTCAGGACGATCCGGTCGCGCTTCGCCGCCTGCGCCCGCTCCTGGCCGTCATGCAGATGCGGAAAGCCGAAGATGGCGACCGCCGCGAGCAGCGCCACCCCGCCGAGCACGACGAAGGTCGGGCGGTAGATGCCGGGATGGAAGTGAAAGACGACGAGGATGATGACGAGTGCGGCGAGTGAGCCGCCCTGCGTGAGCGCCGCCATCCGCCCGAGGATGCTGCCGCTCTTCGCCTCCGACGTGAGGCTCATGCCGAGCGAATACTGCGTCTGCAAGACCGTGTGGTAGCCCATGCTGGAAAGAATCATCCACGGCGCGACCGTCCAGAAACTATGCGACAGCCCGAATAACGCATAGCCGACCGCGAGGAGGACGAGCGCGCCCGCCGTCACACGCTGGAGTGAGACGCGATAGAAGAGCGCAGTGAGGAAGATGAGCAGGAAGCCGGGAATCTCGCGGATGGCGGTGATATAGCCGAATTGCGGCCCTTGCAGATGAAGGACGCTCTCGAAATAGTTCGTGACGATGTTCTGCTGTGCGTTCAGCGCGAACCCGAAGAGCATCGACATCGCCGCGAGCATGATGAACCCGCGCCCCGATGCCGTCCGCCACAGCCGCGCAACCTGCCGCACGCCCGCCCCCTTGTCCACACGATACGGGGCGCGACTGCTCATGCATCGCGCACCCGTCACCTCGCCGCGTCAGAGCCTATCACCGCACCGAAACGCAGACAAGGCAAAACGATTCCCGCTGGAGGACGGATGCGAGACGTGAAGTGACTGTTCGCCGTTCGTGTCGTGGTATCGCTCTTGCTTTGGGCCGAGCATGATCTACGCAGTGACGCACAAACAACCGAATCGGCACACATCACTCCCCGCGCCAGTCACCGATCCGGTCGCGTCGGCGCGCGTGGCGCGGCTCCGCTATGTCAGCGACACGTCGCCCGGTATCCGGCGCAAGCGGGCGGGCAAGGGCTTCAGTTACCGCCGCCCGGACGGTGCGCTCGTCCACGACGCCGAGACGCTGCGCCGCATCCGCTCGCTCGCCATCCCGCCCGCGTGGACGGAAGTTTGGATCTGCACGATCCCGAACGGCCATCTGCAGGCGACCGGTCGCGACGCGAAAGGGCGCAAGCAGTATCGCTATCACCCACGCTGGCGCGAGGCGCGCGACGAGACGAAGTATACCCGGTCGGTCGCCTTCGGCGAGGCGCTGCCGCACATTCGGGCGCGGGTCCAGCGCGACCTGAAGCGGCCCGATCTCCCGCGCGAGAAGGTGCTCGCCACCGTCGTGCGGCTATTGGAGACGACGCTAATCCGCGTCGGCAATGAGGAATATGCCAAGACGAACAAGTCGTACGGCCTGACGACGATGCGCAACCGGCACGTCGATGTCGAGGGCGCGCGGGTGCGCTTCCACTTCCGGGGCAAGAGCGGCATCGACCACAGCATCGACATCAACGACCGGCGGCTGGCGAAGATCGTCACGCGGTGCAAGGAACTGCCGGGCGCGGAACTCTTCCAGTACATCAACGACCGGCGGCTGGCGAAGATCGTCACGCGGTGCAAGGAACTGCCGGGCGCGGAACTCTTCCAGTACATCGACGACGACGGGCAGCGACAATCCATCGACTCCGGCGACGTGAACGCCTATCTGCACGACATCACGGGCGACGACTTCACCGCCAAGGACTTCCGCACCTGGGCGGGCACGATGCTCGCGGCGATGGCATTACAGGAATTCGAGGCGTTCGATAGCGAGGCGCAGGCGAAGAGGAATATCGTGCAGGCGATTGAGCGCGTCGCGGAACGCCTGGGCAATACGCCGAGCGTCTGCCGTAAGTGCTACGTCCATCCCGCCGTCCTCGATGCATACATGGAAGGTGCGATGCTCGAAGCCGTCAAGCAGCGCGCCGAGCAGGAGATCGCGGACGCCCTGCCCGGCCTGAAGCCGGAAGAAGGGGCCGTGCTCGCCTTCCTCCAGCAACGCCTCGCCCGCGAGATGGCAGCCCGGTAACCTCCGCCGGTGACTGAACCGCCAAGACGCCAAGGACGCCAAGAACAGAGGAGAATGATTTGGTCTCTTTCTCCCTCTTGGCGTCC
>JBPCMC010000498.1:0-5550 GCA_051002645.1 Thermomicrobiales bacterium | reverse complement strand
ACGGTCCAGACTTGCCGCGTCCCGGAGGATGGGGGGCACTCTCTGGGACGCAGTCGCTGCTGCATGGGCACCCGCGCCCTCTCCATCCTCCGTGAACCGTCACCACCAATATACGAGGGCGCCCGCTCCCCCGCCGTGCGGGAGAGGGGTGCCTCGCGTGTTGCGTTTGTAGCGACTACCGGCACCCACGTCGCCATACGAAGCGCCCCCCTCCCGTTTACGGGGGAGGGGCCGGGGGTGGGGGCTCCCCCCGCTGCGCAACGGCGCGCAGGCGGCGGAGGGTGGTATTCCAGTAGCGGGAGACGGTGCGCGGCGTGACGCCGAGACGGGTCGCCACGTCCCGCGCGCCGAGCCCTTCGCGCAGGCGGAGGAGGAAGATTGCCCGCTCGGGGGCGGGAAGGCTCGCGACGAAGGCCGGGAAATCGACACCGTACTCGTGCCAGGCGACGGGCGCATGGACGCGTTGCGGCGCGGCGATGATCCGTTCCTCGCGGGCGTGCCAATCGAGATCGGATGCCCGGCGACGCTCGTAGGCGCGGAGGATCGTGTGCAAGCGCCAGCGGAACAGGCCGAAGAGATAGGTCGCGAAGCCGGTATGATCGGTTTCGGGTCCGGGCCAGGTGGCGACGAGCGTGGTGAAGATCGGGAAGCACTCCTGCACCGCATCGTCCGGTTCGAGCGACGGGAAGGCCCACGCCGTCCGCTGCGCCATATGCGCGAGGCGCGGGCCGACCGCTGCCCAGAGCGCGTCACGGGCGTCGCGATCGCCGGCCCGCGCCGCCCGCGCCAACTGGCCGAGCCAGACATCTTCCTCCGCCCGCACCAGCCAGGGGCGGGGCTCTCGCGGCGCGCCCTCGCTCATACGGCGGGCGGGGGCGAGGGGTCGCGCCCGTGCCCCCCGCGATACTCACCGGCGAGGAGCGCCAGCGCGGGGCGGATCGCCTGGCTGCCGTGCCGGGCGCGGACGGTATCGAGCGCGCGATTGATCCGCTGGAGGCGTTCGGGCCGGTCGCTCAAGAGCGTCAATTGCGCGCCGCCCGTGCCCAACCCGGCAGCACGCACGCCGATCAGCCGGATCGCGCCGTAGCCGAGTCGCGCCAGGCAGGGCTCGAAGAGGCCCCATGCCGCGTCGAGCAAGTCCTGCTGGGCATCGGTCGCGGGGAAGATCGTCGTTTGCATCCCCGCCGAGCGGAAGTTGCCGTCCCGCAGCCGCAGCGAGACGACCCGCGCGGCACAGCCATGCTCCCGCAGTTCCGCCGCCGTCTCGTCGCAGAGGATGGCGAGCGTCGCCCGCAGCAGCGTCCGGTCGCGGCTGTTCTCGCGCAAGGTGTGCTCGTGGCCGACCGACTTCATCACATGGCCGACGGTGAGCGGTGTCGCGTCCTCCCCGCGCGCATGGCGGGCGAGGGCGGGGCCGAGATCGCCGAAGAGGACGCGCAACTGGATGTCCGGCACATTGGCGAGGTCGCCGAGCGTCCGCACCGCGATAGCGTGCAGGGCGCGCTCGGTCGCCGGGCCGATGCCGGGCATCGCGCCGACCGGCAGCGGCGCGAGGAAGGCCGCCTCCTTGCCGGGGGCGATGGCGCGGAAGCCGTCCGGCTTGGCCGTCTTCGCGGCGATCTTCGCCGTCGTCCGCCCGGTGGCGAGGCCGATGGAGACGATCAGGGCGAGTTCGTCGCGCACCCGGCGGCGGATGTCGAGCGCGATCAACTCCGGCGGGCCGCTGACTTCGTCCATCCCCGTCACATCAATTGCCGCCTCGTCCGGCCCCGTCATCTGGACGAGCGGGCTGTACGACAGCAGGATGGCGCGGAAGCGATGGGCGAGCGCCCCGTAATGCGTGCCATCGACCGGAAGGAAAATCGCGTGCGGGCAGCGCCGCTCCGCCTCCGCGATCGACATGCCGGAGCGGATGCCGAAGACGCGCGCCGGATAGGCGGCGGCGCAGACGACCCCCCGACCGCCCCGACGCCCGCCGACGATCACCGGCAGTCCGACCAGTTCCGGTCGGCGGGCAATCTCGGCGGTGGCGAAGAAGGCGTCCAAGTCGGCGTGCAGAATGGCGCGCGGCCATGGTGCATCGGGTTTCGGCGCGGGCGGTCGCGGCGGCTGGCCGTCAACATCAACGATCTGCGGGAGCGGGCCACGAAAAGAGAGGGCAAGCACGGTCATCGGGTTCCTCCTCATGCGTACGAGCAGACGGCCGGCGCTGCGGTATCAGCGCGCGGCATCGTGCCGGAGAGACAGGGAACGTCCCGAAGACTAGAACAAGCGTTCTGAATATACGGAGTATGACGGGCAAAGTCAAGGTGCATATCCCGCTCCGAGTAGCCAGTAGCCGGTAGCCAGTAGCCAGAAGGGAAACGCACGGCTAAGCCCGGCGAGAGCGCCTTTCTCCCGCTGACTACTGACTACCGGTTACTGACTACTTCTCCCCACCCCCTCGACAGGTGTACGTTCACTGTGTATAATCTGCATCATGCCGGTGAGGGGAGTAGCGGGCCGGAAACGAACACAATTGACGTGGCGGGGAGCGAAAAGGGATGGCGACGATGCAGCCGATGCACGGGAGTAGAGTGTGGCAGGCGGTGCTCGAGGATTTGCACGGTCGCACGCCGCGCGGCTCCTACGAGACGTTCCTGCGTAGCACGGAGATCGCGGCCTTCAACGCCGACGACGCCCGCCTGACCATCGCCGCGCCGAACACGTTTGTGCGCGAGCAACTGGAAAAGCGGTTCCACGGGCCGATTGTCCGCTCGCTGCGCGGCATCCTCGGCTACGAGGTCGAAGTGGACTTCACTGTCCTCGGTCGCCCGGCGGCGAACGGCGCGACCCCGACCAACGGCGCCGTCGCGGATAGTCAGAGCGGCGACATCCCGACCATTGCCCCCTCACCGAAAAACATGATCTCTTTCCAGCAATACCAGCAACCGGAACTCGCGCCGACGCCCGCACACGGCCTCAATCCGCGCTATACCTTCGATCACCTGATCGTCAGCGGATTCAACCGCATGGCGGCGGCGGGGGCGAAGCAAGTCGCGGAGGATCCAGGCCGCGCCTATAACCCACTGTTCATCTATGGCGGCGTCGGATTGGGCAAGACGCACATTCTGCACGCCATCGGTCACGAGGCGATGGAGCAGCACCCCGGTTGCCGCGTCCTCTATGTCTCCTCGGAGACCTTCACGAACGAGATGATCAACGCGATCCGTGAGAACCGCAACGAGGAGTTCCGTGCCCGCTACCGGACGATTGACGTGCTTTTGATTGACGACATTCAGTTCATCGCGGGCAAGGAGAGCACGCAGGAAGAGTTCTTCCACACCTTCAACGCGCTCGTGCTGGCGGGCAAGCAAGTCGTCATGACGAGCGACCGCCATCCGAAGGTGATGGTCGCGCTGGAGGACCGGCTGCGCTCCCGCTTCGAGGGCGGCCTGACGACCGATGTGCAATCACCGGACCTCGAATCGCGCATGGCGATCCTTCGCCAGCGGGGCGAGGAGGCCGGCGTGCATGTGCCGACCGAGGTGGTGGACTACATCGCGCACAAGATTCAGTCGAACGTCCGCGAGTTGGAGGGGGCGCTCAATCGCATCGTCATGATGGCGCGGATGAACGGTGTCGCGGTGACGATGGACGTGGCGACGCAGGCGCTCAACGATGTGGCGCTCAACAACCGCCGCCGCCTGATTACCCCCGCGCGCATCGTCGAGGTGATCGCCAAGTTCTACAACGTCTCCGAGAAAGATATGCGCGGCAAGGGTCGCTCGAAGGACATCGTCGTGCCCCGGCAGGTGGCGATGTACATCATCCGGCAGGAGACCGACCGCTCACTCGCCGAAGTCGGCGTGGAACTTGGCGGCCGGGACCATACCACCGTCATTTACGGCGCGGAGAAGATCGAGCAAGCAATCGAGACGAGCAACCAACTGCGCCAGGAAGTCCTCACTATCCGCGAAATGCTCTACGCGGATTGAGAGCGGGATTAAACCACGGAGACAAAGAGAGCACAGAGAGGGAAAGAGGGGAGAGAAAAGCATTGAAGTTCTCTGCTCTGCGGCTCCTCTGTGCTCTCTTTGTCTCCCTGATTGAATTCCCCGTCTGCACTCATCGCGGTACGGAGACGAGCGGGTCGGCAGATGTGCTCACGAAAACGCTTCCCCGCGCCGCTCGATTCGGTCGGATCGTGATCTCTACATCGTTGCCGAGGACGTTGAGGACCGCGAACAGCCGGTCACTGCTGAAGTTCGTTACCCGACCGCGCATGATATTCGAGAGATCGGATGCCGCGATCCCCACCTTTTTCGCCGCGTCTCGTTGATTCATTCCGCTCTCCTCAACGATCTCGCGAATTGACAGCGCGAGTTGATTCTTGGCGTGTCGCTCTTCCGCATGGGGGAGGCCGAGATCGGCAAAGGTATTACCGGTCCCGTGAATGATCGAGAGATCTTCCTTTTCATCGGCGGGCCTATGCTTCCGGTCACCCATCTTTCTCTGCTCCTTCTGCTGCTTCCTTCAGTCGAGCCTCTCCAGCGATCAGCGCCGCCACCCGTCGCTGAATGCGGTCAATGTCTTTCTTATCGGTCTTTACTCCTTGCCGCGCCTTCTTCATAAAGCACGTCAGCACAAAGACGTCCTGCTCGAAAAAGGCGATATAGGCACATCGATAGGTGTTCGTCTTGAAACGCTCGCGGATTTCGTAAACGGTCATCCCTTTGATGGCATTGAGTTTGTCGAAGTCGTCAGGCATATTCCCCGCGAGAATCCGATGGAGTTGGAAATCAATAGCGTCTTGAACCTCGTCAGGGAATTCGCGGAACTCCTTCGCTGCCTGGCGAAGCCAAGCGATCCCCCGTTTCTTCGCGTCACCCATCCGCATCGTCCTTTCGACGGAAACGTTAGCATTTCCGCTAACTTCCGTCAACGGCGCTGCTGCACGGTGACGAGCGGATCGGCATGGCGATGGATGAGCTTCCAGTCTGCACCCTCGCGGCGGAAGATTTCGGTGACGCGGAGGGCTTTCGGGGCGAACTCCTGGCCGCCGCTCGGGCGGACGGAGCCGCGCTCGATGGCGACGGTGTAGGCGAGGTCGGCGGTGACGTGGCAGGCGATCAGTTCGACCTGCACCGCGCCCTCGGCGTTCGCCGCAGCCGCCCAGGTATAGCGATCGTCAACGGCAGCCCATCCCCGCTCGTAGCCGCCGAAGCCGCCGAACATCGTGATCGCGTCGCTCTGCGTCGCCTGCGCCTTCCACGGCGCGGGGTCGCCGTTGAAGAAGGCGGCGGTCGCCTCCTGCCGCCGCGCGAGGAAGGCACGGAACTCCTGCTCAATCGATGCCGACGACATTCCGGTCTTCCTCCCCGTTCAAAGCAAAGATGGCGGCGGGCTGAAACCCAATACCGTTCAGATACGCGCAAGGATGGCACCTTCCCGTCCATCCGTAGGGGGGGGGGGGGGGGGGGGGGGGGGGGGGGGGAGGGGGGGGGGGGGGGGGGGGGGGGGGGGGGGGGGGGGGGGGGGGGGGGGGGGGGGGGGGGGGGGGGGGGGGGG
>JBPCMC010000497.1:0-11716 GCA_051002645.1 Thermomicrobiales bacterium | reverse complement strand
ACGGTCCAGACTTGCCGCGTCCCGGAGGATGGGGGGCACTCTCTGGGACGCAGTCGCTGCTGCATGGGCACCCGCGCCCTCTCCATCCTCCGTGAACCGTCACCACCAATATACGAGGGCGCCCGCTTCCCGAAGCGGGAAGGGGTGACTCGCGCGAGTTGCCGTGATCCATCCCATACGGCCTCGATGTATCGGAGTCTTGCTCCCCCTTCCCCGGTGGGGAAGGGGGCCGGGGCGTTAGGGCGCTCCCGGCAAACCCAATGTCTCAGTGAAATATCGGTTGAATCGCTCCGCGTCGACGGTTTGGGCGACATTGGTGCGGAAGCCGCCGTCGCGACCGGAACGTTGGACGAGTGTTTGGCCGGCCGAGTACACGCCGCCCGTTTCGATCATCACCTGCTCCTCCGGCGCGCCGACGAGCGACGGGTCCGCCGCGACCGCGACGGCGAGCGGATCGTGCAGGTAGTTGAGCGGACGATTGAAGGTGACGAACATCTGCGCCCCGGCCTTGCGGACAATCTGGGCATTCGGCGCGCGTGCGCCGTCGAGCGCATCCCACTGGGCGCGACTGAAGGCCGCCTGCATCGTTACATCGAGACCGACCCAGGTTGCATCAAAACCCGCCGCGAGCACCTGCGCCGCCGCCTCGGGGTCGGCGAAGATGTTGAACTCCGCCGCTGGTGTCGTGTTGCCCGGCACGCGGAATGCGCCGCCCATGATGACCAGCCGCTTGACGAGGCGGGGCAACTCCGGCTCCAGCGCGGTTGCGACGGCGAGGTTCGTCAGCGGGCCGACGAAGATAAAGGTCAATGCGCCGGGTGATTGCCGCGCGGCGTCGATCAGGTATTGCGGCGCGCTCAGAGATTCGACGCCCCGCGACGAATCGGGAATGTCCGCGCCGCCGAGTCCGTCCGCCCCGTGCACATGCGCGGCGGTGTGCAGCGGGCGATCCATCGGTCGGCTCATGCCGCGATAGACCGGGATATGTGACGCGCCGACGAAATCGAGCACCCGCAGCGTATTGCGTGTCGTGTGTTCCAGTTCGACATTCCCGGCCACCGTCGTCACCGCGACGAGATCAATCGTCGGCGCGGCCACCGCGAGGGCAATCGCCATCGCATCGTCCACCCCGGTATCCACATCAAGAATCGCCCGAATCGGCTCCAATGCCATCTCATCCCTCCATCATTTGGAAATCTACCAACCACGAAGACACGAAGAGCACGAAGATGGGAAGAAGCGAAATCGAGAACCCTTCTTTTCTTCTCTCTCCTTCGTGCTCTTCGTGTCTTCGTGGTTCAACATTTTCTAGTCGTCACCGGGCGCGCCTGCCGCGACTGCCGCCTGCCATGCGGCGACCGGGGGCGTCTCCGCCATCGGGGGCGCAGTCAGAACATCGAGGAAATAGGGGCCGCCATCCGCGAAGGCGGTCTGCAATGCGCCTTCGAGATCGTTCGGGTCCGCGACCCGTGCGCTCTTGAAGCCGAAGGCGCGGGCAATCGCCCCGTAATCCGTCTCGGTCGAGAAGTCGACGGAGTAATAGCGCCGGTCATGATACAAGTGCTGAAGTTCCTTGATCCAGCCGAAGGAGCCGTTATTGCAGAGGATGACGACGACCGGGGCATTGATGCGGCTGATCGTCTCCAGATCGCCGCATGACATGCCGAACGAGCCATCGCCCATCATCGCCACGACGCGCTGCCCCGGCCGCGCCGCCATCGCCGCGCCGACGACGCCACCGATCGCGTAGCCCAGTCCGCCGTGCGCGCGGGGGATCGCAAAGCCGCGCCCGGCGACTCGTGCCTCGAACTGCGCCGCGAGATAGGGCGTCGGCGTGCCGGGGTCGGCGACGATCAGTGGGTCATCGGGCAGGATCGCGCGGAGATGGCGGATCAGCCGCGCCGGGTGGATTGGCCGCATCGTGCTCTCGCCATCGGCCCGCACGCGCTCCCACCACGCCGCCGCGTCCTCGCCAAGGGAGGCGATGCGCGACGCATTGCGCGCGCCGACGGCGGTCGGGTTCTCGATGGCGGCGAGCAGGTCCTGGAGCGCCAAGCGAGCGTCCCCGACGAGCGGCACGGCGGCGCGATAGTTATTCCCCACCTCCCACGGCTCCATGTCGAGTTGGATGACCGCCGGGCCACCCTGTTCGGGCTTGGCGGGCAGCGTCCAGTTCAAGGTCGTCACGCTGTCCGTGCGCGTGCCGATCAGGAAGATGAGATCGGCCTCCATCACCGCGCGCTGCGTATACTCCCGCCCGCCGTTGCCGCCGACGACACCGAGGCTGACCGGGCTCGTCTCCGCGATACTCCCTTTGCCGTTGATGCTCGTCGCGACGGGCAGATTGAGCGTCTCCGCGAAGCGCGTCAGGGCGTCCCATGCACGCGAGGCATGGACGCCGCCGCCCGCGACGATCACCGGTCGGGTCGCCCCCTCGATCAGACGCGCGGCCCGCTCGATGGCGGCGGGGTCAGGCCGGACGGGCGCGGCGGGCGTGCTGCCCCAGAGCGGGTCGGTGTGCGTCGATGCGTCACCGATCTCCCCCGCGAGGACATCGGCGGGGAGTGACAGATGGGTCGCGCCCGGTCGCCCGCTCGTCGCGAGACGGAGCGCGCGCCGGAGGGCGTCCGGCAACCCCTCACTCGTCTTGATCTTGGTTGTCCACTTCGTTACGGCGGTGAAGAGCATCACCTGATCGAGTTCGGTGAGCACTCCACGCCCCTCTTCCGAGACGGGCGTATCGGTTGTCAGGCAGAGCATCGGCACCGCCGAGCCCTGCGCCTCGGCGACACCGGGCACGATATAGGTCGCGCCGCCGCCCGACGGCCCTTCCGTGACGCCGATCCGGTTCGTGAAGCGCGCGTAGGCGTCCGCCGCGAATGACGCCGAGCGCTCGTCGCGGAACATCACATGGCGGATGGCGTCGCGCCGGTGATAGAGCGCATCGTAAAAGGTCATGCTCGTATCACCGGGTAGGCCGAACATATGGGTGACGCCGGTATCCACCAGCATCTGCACCAGCGCTTCCGCTGCGTTCATTCCCCTCACTCCCTTCGCATCATTGCATCACGCTCGTCCGGCGCATTCTAGCACGGGGGAAGTTCGGAGTTCGGAGTTTTGTGGTCTGGGGAGGGAATCCGGCGTTCTCCGAACATCGAACTCCGAACTCCGAACTCGGTTGTGTTATACTGCCGCGCACGGGGTGCATCGTACGTACAGTTTGCATAACGTTGGGACTTTGAGGGATCGTGTGAAGCAACGTCAAATCATCGTGCAGTTCCAGCGACTAACCGCTGCCATCCTTCTCGCATTACTCGTCTGCGGTATCGCGCCGCTGCCCGCCGGCGCGGCGACGAGCGACCCGTTCAACATCAAGCCGGTGATGACGGCAGCGCCGACGGCGGATCAGACCGATCCGGTGATGGCGGGCTCTGTCATTTCGTGGGCGGATCGCCGCACGGGTATCTTCGATGTCGTCACCTACGATACGGACGAGGGGCAGGAGCAGCGACTCGCCCTCGCCGTGCCGCTCCCCGCGCCGGGCACGGAGCGGAGCCAGCCCGCGCTCGACGGTCAGACGCTCGTCTGGGTCAACACGCCCCCGCCGGACGTCTCCCAGGGCACGACAGCGACTCCCGCCCCGGCGCAGACACAGACCATCGGCGCCTATGATCTCTCCCGCCACCGCGTCATCGCCCTTCCCAATATCGGCGAGGGCAAGAAGCGTCGCCCGGCCGTCAGCGGCTCGCTGATCGTCTACGGCGACAAGCGTGGGGGCGGCGATTGGGACATCTACGGATACGATACTGCAACGAACACGGAGTTCCCCATCGCCGTCGGTGGCGGCGTCCATGGCTACCTGTCGGCGAGCGGCGGCACGGTCGTCTATGAGGTCTATCACGACAACTCGTGGGACATCATGGGCTACACCGTGAACGACAAGAAGACCTTCCCGATCGCCGCCGGTTCCGGCGACCAGAACTATCCGCAGATTTCCGGCACGACCGTTGTCTACCTCGATCAAGGGATGGCGGGCGGCACGCCGAGCCTGAAACTGTATGACATCGAAACCAAGCAGACGAAAACGCTCGCGAAGGATCATCTCGTCGCGCGCCCGGCGATCAACGGCAATCTCGTCGTCTGGGAGGATTGGCGCAGCGGGCTGCCGAACGTCTTCGCCTATGACACCAAGAAGAACGCCGAATACACCCTTACCCGCAGCGGCGATGCGCGCGTGCCGTTCGTCGCCGGTCAGATCATCGGTTGGCTGAAGAGCGATGCCTTCAGCGGGCGCGTGACGGCGGTCCGCCTCGTCGCCAAACTACCGTCCGACCCATTGGAACGGCCGACGACACCGGAACCGGACGCATTGTACTACAGCGAGACCGGGCATTACGTGAAGTTAGGCTTCAAGGACTTCTGGCAGACCCACGGCAGCCTCGCCTACTTCGGCTACCCGATCACCGAGGAGTTCGACGACACCGCCCCGGACGGTCAGGCCGTCACGGTCCAGTATTTCGAGCGCTCGAAGCTGGAGTACGTCAAGGCGACGGGGGCCACGCGGATCGGCCTGGTCGGCACGGAGTTGACGCGAGACCGCAAGTTCGACCCAATCGCCCCCTTCCCGGATGCACCGGACCGACGGTTCTTCAAGGAGACC
This sequence comes from Thermomicrobiales bacterium, assembly GCA_051002645.1. Lineage (GTDB taxonomy): Bacteria > Chloroflexota > Chloroflexia > Thermomicrobiales > JALYUS01 > JALYUS01. The sequence goes on along the minus strand of JBPCMC010000497.1, from coordinate 7,056 downwards.
GGGCACTCGCTCGCGGCGGGGTTTAAGAAATACTGGGACGACCACAACGGCCTCAACACCTTCGGCTTCCCGATCTCCGAAGAACTGACGGAGAACGGCGTCAATGTGCAGTATTTCGAGCGCGGCCGGCTGGAATACCACCCCGAACTCCCAGCGGATAAGCAGATCACCCTCGGCCGCCTCGGTGAAGAGTTGCTCGAAGCGCGTGGCTGGATTAAGCCGCCCCCACCGGACACGACGCAGTTCCCCGAGCGGTAAGCCATTGCCGCGCATCCCTCGTTTCCTGGGGATTGGTCCTGGTCGGTATACTGCGACCGTAGCGCGGCGTACTACAGGGCAGGATCACGATGCTTGAGAAGCCTGATGTGCCAGACGAAGCGCTCCGCGCCTGTCTGCGCGATCACTACGGAGTGCATGGCGCCCAGATCACCTTCCTCCCGATTGGCAACGATGTGAATACCGCCGTCTATCGGGTTGTCGCCGACGATGCGACGCCGTACTTTCTGAAGTTGCGCGGCTGGCTGCGTAGCGGCGCCTTCGACGAGGCGACCGTGGCGATCCCCCGCTTCCTGCACGACGAGGGCATCGCCCAGATTATCGCCCCCATCGCCACCAATACGGGGCGCTTGTGGGCGCGCATAGACGCCTTCGCGATGACCCTCTCCCCGTTTATCACGGGGCAGAATGGCTTCGCGGCGCCGTTGTCGGATCGCCAGTGGATCGAGCTCGGCGCCGCGCTGCGCAACATTCACACGGTGGTCGTACCGCCATCCCTCAGCGCGGCGATCCCACACGAGCGATACGCACCCCACTGGCGCGACCGCGTCAGGGCAATCCAATCACGCGTTGAGGAGACGGCCTTCACTGAGCCCATCGCGGCACAGATGGCGGCGTTCCTGCGCGCCAAACGCGAGGAGATCGTCCGGATCGTCGCACGCGCCGACGCCCTCGGCGATGCCCTGCGTGCCCGATCGTCGGCGCCGGTCCTCTGCCACGCCGACATCCACGCGGCCAACGTCCTGATCGGCACGGATGGCGCGCTCTACATCGTCGATTGGGATACGCTCATCTTCGCACCGAAGGAGCGCGACCTGATGTTCATTGGCGGTGGTATTGGCGGAGCTTGGAACAGTGCGCGGGAAGAAGCGCGGTTCTACGCGGGCTATGGTCAGACAGCAATCGATCTGGAGGCGCTCGCGTACTATCGCTACGAGCGGATCGTCGAGGATATCGCCGAATACTGCGAGCGGCTGCTGATGACGGACGGAGCCGGAGCGGATCGCGCAGTCGGACTCGGCAAGTTCCCCAATCAGTTCCTGCCCAACCATGTCGTCGCGATCGCCTACCGAACGGATCAGTTGCTGGGCGCGAGTTAAGGCAATCCACGGTGGGGATCGTCACCGATCAATGCATCAGTCACCGATTCCTCTTGCGGGAGAGCCAACATCATCCGGCTTGGTCTACCCGCTACCGGGACGAAATCCGTCTTTCGCAATACGAGAATTTGCTGCCCTTGCCCCTTGCAATCCGCAAGGGCAGTATGGTATATTTACGATCAGCAACGTGATAGGCAAAGTGGATAAAGCGGCGCACCGATGCAAAGCGGGGCGTTTCGCGGTATCGTACTAACAAAACTGGTCATAGTTGCGTTAAGACGGGTGTGGGGGATGCCCGTGTGACGGGAGTGGTGATTTGGGGATACAGGAGGGATCTGTCGTGGACTTTGCAGACCGGACGCTTACCTGCCGTGATTGCGGCAAACCGTTCACCTGGACCGCCGGGGAGCAGACGTTCTACGCCGAGAAAGGGCTGGTCAATGAGCCGGCGCGCTGCCCGGAATGCCGCGCCGCGCGCAAGGCCCGCCTCGGCCTCGAAGCGCCGCGCATGATGCACACCATCGTCTGCGCCGAGTGCGGCCAGGAAACCACCGTCCCGTTCGTGCCGCGCAATGGCCGGCCGGTGCTCTGCTCGTCCTGCTTCGCGAAGGCGAAGGTCGCGCAAGAGGCCATCGAAAGCATCGAGATCGTTCCCGAGGCTGCCATCGCCGACTGACGCGACAGCAAATGAGATCCCGAACGCCGGAGGAACCTCCTCCGGCGTTTCGCGTTTTCTCCAGATTGCACGCTCAATCTGTCGCACACGTCGTCAGAGGCGGGAATACACATCCCGCACATCGTTTCATACCGTACCGATCCATGAGCGTCGCATCGACGCGCTCCTACTCCATAGCCGCGAGCCGCTGGAATGCTGACGGTGGTGGACCTTCTTCGAGACGCTGACGGATCACTGCGGCACATTCCTCTGGGCTTAACACCGACGTGTCGACCTCCAGGTCATAGATCCCTGGAATATGGACGACCTCTTGCCACAAGATCACCGGCCTTGGCACCGAGCCGTCCTCGGCATAGCCCACTTGCCAGGTGGCGAGGCGACGTTCTATCACTACCGCGAGCGGGCACTGCACGCCCACGAATAACACCGGCAGATCCTGCAGTTGCCGTGCACAGGTCGGGAGGATCCGCCGTGGAATCGAATACGCATCATGGTGCCCGACATCCACCACGACATTGAGCCCCAGACGGCTATGCTGAGCAATGGCCGCATACATGGCGCGATACAGGATGACGATAAGCGGCTCGAGATCGGGGCGTTCACCTCCGGGCCGCAGCCCGATCCCAGGCCGGTAGCGTTCGGGGGTCATCTGCATGAACCGATCGACTCCCAGATTCATCCATACACCGTCGAAGGTGTCCTGGATCACGGCGGCGATGCTGGACTTCCCAGATCGCGGCGTCCCATTCAAGATCACGATCTGGCCAAGTGTATCTATCGGTACCATGCGTTTCTCCGAAGAAAAGAGTGGCATAGCCCCGCAGCCGCATCCCATATCCGGCGCGCCTCGTAGAGTGGCAGCGGCATCATCGCATGCCACTCCAAACCGTCGAGCGTTCTTGCTTCAGCGGCTCTCGACGTTCGGCAGGCTGAATCCCGCGCCCATCGGGACGATGATCACTCCTCATCGTCATCCGGTATATCATCAAGCACGGACTCACCATCGACCACCTGTCGGCGTCTCGCGCCATCCTGCGGACCGAGGATGCCTTCGCGCTCCAATGATTCAATTAGACGTGCGGCACGGTTGTACCCGATCCTCAACTTACTCTGGAGGTTGCTCGTGCTCGCCCAGCCCTGCTCGCGCACGAGTTGGCGCGCCCGGTCGATCAGGTTGTCTCCACCCGGCTCCTCGCGCATCGACTTGATAATATTCGATGCTTCAGCGACCTCCGGCTTGTACTGCGGCTCCGGCGCGAGCAGCCGCCAGTGCGAGACGATAGCCGAGATATCCTTATCCGAGACGAACGCGCCCTGGATGCGCTGCGGTTTGTCGCTGTCCGCCGCCTTATAGAGCATGTCGCCGCGTCCGAGCAGCCGCTCCGCGCCCGGCGTGTCGAGGATGACGCGGCTGTCGATCTGGCTGGTGACGGCGAAGGCGATCCGCGCCGGGAAGTTCGCCTTAATCAGGCCGGTGATGACATCCACCGATGGGCGTTGTGTGGCGAGGATGAGATGTATCCCACTGGCACGACCCTTCTGCCCAAGCCGGACAAGGGCCGTCTCGATGTCGTCCGGTGCGGTCATCATCAGATCCGCAAGTTCGTCGATGATGAGGACGACGTAGGGGATATTCTCCGGCGGCTTCTCGAGGTGCGGCCCGAGCTCCTTGCTCCGTTTCTGATACGCCTCAATATTGCGGACGCCGGAGCGCATGAAGAGTTGGTAGCGCCGCTCCATCTCCGTGACCGCCCAGCGCAGAATGCCGATCACCTTCTCCATATCGGTGACGACCGGCGCGAGCAGATGCGGAATGCCGTTGTACTCCGTCATCTCGACCATCTTCGGATCGACCATCACCAGGCGGAGTTCATCAGGCGTGCGGTTCAACAGTAATGTAGCGATCAGCACATTGATGAAGATACTCTTACCACTGCCCGTCGAACCGGCGACGAGGAGATGCGGCATTTTCGCCAGGTCCGCGATCTGATAATGGCCGTTCACATCCCGCCCGAGCGGGATCGGCAGCCGGGCTTTCGCGGCGGCGAAATCGCTCGACTCCAACGCCTCGCGCAGCCCGACGGTCGCGATCGTCGTATTGGGAATCTCGATGCCGATCCGGCTCTTGCCGGGGATCGGCGCTTCGATGCGCAACGCAGGCACGGCGAGGGCGAGGGCGAGGTCATTTTGCAATTCCGTCACCCGCCGCACCTTGACGCCGATGCCCGGTTCGAGCGCGAACTGCGTGACGGCCGGCCCCGGATTAATCTCGCGGACGGTCGCCTCGACGCGGAAACTTGCGAGCGTCTGCTCGATCACCTGTGCCCGCTGTTCGAGGTCTTCCTCGCTCACGCTCACATCCGGGTAGCGATCCATATGCAGAATCGTCGGCAGGCTCCAGCGCATCGGTTGCGCGACGGGCGTCTCCGCCTCGGCCTTCGCGGGCGACGCGGGTGGCGGCGGGGGCGGGTCCTTGCGCACCATCCGTTGCGGTGGCTCCGGTGGTGTCTCCACCGGCGGCAGTTGCGGCTCGGGGCGGCGGATGATCGGCGGCGGCACGATCACCTGCTGCGGAGGGGGGCCGATATCGTCCATGGCTGCGGTGCGGCCATTGCGCCCCCGTGGGAGCGCGGGCACGTCGGGCATCCGGGCGGGCAGCGGTGCGGCAGCCACGGTAGGCAGATCGCCCATCGCGTCCGCCGCGCGGGCCGGGCCGCGCAGGCGCGCGAGCACGTAGCGCAATTCGTTGTTCATGAAAATGCCGATCCCCGCGATCAGCAGCGCGAGCAAGACGACGCCCGCCCCGAACGCCCCGAGACCACGCGACAGGAAGGCGCTGATGAAGTAGCCGATATACCCGCCGCCCTTGTTCGTCTCCGCCCACTGCAGCGGATCGTCCGACAGGCTGTGCAGCAGGCCGAGGATGGCGACCACCATCAGTCCGCTGCCCATGATCGTGTGATACGACGGGCCGACGCGCTTCTCCTCACGACCGAGGAAGGAATCCGCCGCCCAGACACCGATCAGCGCGGGCACGGCCACCGCGCCCCAGCCGAAGATGGTGACGAGCGCCCGCCGCCAATAATCGAGCAGACCCGTCCGCTCCCCCGCCAGCAGTGCGCCAATCGTCAGCAGCGCCAGGACAATCAGGCCCACGCCGACGAGATCGCGCCGCAGGCCGGGGTGAAGCGCCAGCCAGGGTTCGGGGCGTGGCCCGCGCGCCGCCGGTCGCTTCGGCGCCGGTCTTCTCGGCTTCGGACTCGTGCGGCGCGGCGTCTTCGGCGGTTGCCGCGTGGCTGTCGACGCGCTGGACCGTCGCTTCGGTGTTGTCGCTGTTCCCGCCACGGGCGCGCCTCCCCTTACGTACACAATGCTTCCGGTACATTCTACACATGTCCGTACACATTGTCACGTTAGGGAAAGGTCGTCATGGGATGATTGAACCGCCAAGACGCCAAGGACGCCAAGAAAACGCGGGAAAGAGTTTTATGCGTCTTTCTTTTCCCTTGGCGTTCTTGGCGGTTCAACTCCCCGCTAGACTTCCATCACCATCGGCATAATCATCGGGCGGCGGCGGGTCTGCTCGTACAAGTACGATCCGGCGACATCTTTGATCTTCCGGCTGAGGAAGCTCCACTCCTGCGGGTGGTGGCCATTGGAGGAGATCAGCGAATCGCGCACGCGCTCCTTCGTCCCCTCGATCAGGTCGGTGCTGCGCCGCTGCGAGACGAAGCCGCGCGAGACGATGTCCGGCCCGGAGACCAGTTTACCCGTTTCTTTATCCACGGAGACGACGACCATAATGATGCCGTCGCGCGCCAGCATCTGCCGGTCGCGGATGACCACCTCGCCGACCTCGCCCGCGCCGATGCCGTCCACAAAGAGGAAGCCGGCATGGACCGTCTCGGTAATCCCCGCGAACTCATCCGACAGAGCGACGACGCTGCCGTTCTTGGCGAGAATGATGTCATCCTCGGCCCAGCCCATGCTCTCCGCCATGCGCTTGTAGAGGATCAAATGGCGCTGCTCGCCGTGCAGGGGCATGACGTACTTTGGCCGCGTCAGGTTGAGCATCAATTTCAGCTCTTCTTTGCTCGCGTGCCCGGAGACATGCACGGTCGTCAGGGCGGAGTAGATGACGTCCGCGCCCTGCTGGAAGAGGTTGTTGATGATCCGCCCAACGCTCGTCTCATTGCCGGGGATCGGCGTCGCGCTGATCACGACGGTATCACCGGACATCACCTTCAATTGCCGGTGATCGCCGCCCGCGATGCGGCTGAGGGCCGCCATCGGCTCGCCCTGGCTGCCCGTGACAACGTACGCGATGCGATCCGGCGGCAGTTCCGCCGCCCGCCGCACATCAACGATCACGCGCTGCGGGTCCTTCAAGTAATCCATGCCGAGCGCCATCTCGACATTGTTCTCCATGCTGCGCCCAATCGGGCAGACCTTGCGGCCATAGCGCTGCGCGACATCGATCACCTGCTGGATGCGCGAGATGAGCGACGCGAAGGTGGCGACGATGATCCGTCCTTCCGATTGCGCGAAGACACGGTCGAAGGCATCCTCGATGATACGCTCCGAGGGCGTAAAGCCCGGCGTCTCGACATGGACGCAGTCGGAGACGAGCGCCAGGACGCCGCGATTGCCCAACTCGGCGATCTTGCCGAAATCGGTCGGCTTGCCGTCCACCGGCGTCTGGTCGAACTTGAAGTCGCCGGTATGGACGACGAGCCCCGCTGGCGTCGTGATGCCGAACCCAACAGCATCGGGGATGGAATGACTGACGCGGAATGACTCGATGGTAAAGGCGCCCGCCTGAATCACGTCTTCCGGCGCGATCGGGATCAACGTCGCCTTCTCCAGCAGATGCCGCTCGCGCAACTTGACGCTGATCAGGCCGAGCGTCAGCGGGGTGCCATAGATGGGAGGGTTGCCCAAATCCTTGAGCAGGAAGGGCAGCGAGCCGATGTGGTCCTCGTGCCCGTGGGTGATGAAGATGCC
>JBPCMC010000496.1:0-6262 GCA_051002645.1 Thermomicrobiales bacterium | reverse complement strand
CCGTTGCGGTGCCGATGCCGAGACGAATGGCAACGAACCTCGATATGCCGGGGAGGGCGGTTCGAGCACCGCCCCTACGAATGGCGCCGGAGCCGGAGTGAGCCCCTTCCCGTTTCGGGAGGGGTTGGGGGTAGGTATCCCCGCCACGGGAATGCGCCCCGCACCTCGTATGTTGTCACTTTTGCGCGGCGGTGATCGGTTGTTGCGTTTGTCGCGCAACTTCTGCGACAATCCCGACGCGTGGAGGGACGGATTCGATGGCGCAGGCAACGACACACGGGACAATGACACTGCTCGACTTGATCGGCAACACGCCGCTGATCCGGCTGACGCACGTCACGGCGCACCTGCCAGCGGCGGTGACGGTCGCGGCGAAGGCGGAGATGAACAACCCCGGCGGCAGCGTCAAGGACCGCCCCGCCCGCGCGATGATCGAGGACGGCATCACGCGCGGCCTGCTGACGCCCGACAAGACAATCCTCGACGCGACGAGCGGCAACACCGGCATCGCCTACGCGATGATCGCCGCGACGCTCGGCTATCGCGTCGAACTCTGTATGCCCGCGAACGCCAGCGAGGAGCGCAAGCGCATCCTCGCCGCCTATGGCGCGGCGCTCGTCGAGACCGACCCGACAGAGGGGTTCGATGGCGCGGTCCATGAGGTGCAGCGTCGCTACGAGGCGCACCCCGAGCGCTATTTCTACCCCGACCAATTCAGCAACGACGCGAACTGGCGCGCCCACTACGAGACGACCGGCCCGGAAATCTGGGAGCAGACGGGCGGCACGGTGACGCACTTCGTCGCCGCGACGGGCACGAGCGGGACGTTTATGGGCACCGGTCGCCGCCTGCGCGCCTACAATCCCGCCGTCCGCCTGATCGCGGTGCAGCCGGACAGCCCGCTGCACGGCATCGAGGGCACCAAGCACTACGCCTCCGCCATCGTCCCCGGCATCTACGACCCGTCGCTGGCGGACGAGATCGCAGCAGTGAGCACCGATGACGCGCACGCGATGGTCAAGCGACTGGCGCGCGAGGAGGGCCTGATGGTCGGCGTCTCCGCCGCCGCCAATGTCGTCGCCGCCCTCCGCGTCGCCGAAACACTGGACGCGGGCACGGTCGTCACCATCTTCTGCGACGGCGCGGCCAAGTATCTCTCGCTCCCCTTCTGGGATTCGGGAGAAACCGATTGAACCGCAGAGGCGCAGAGAACGCAGAGAACACAGAGAGGGAAGAAAGAAGAACGAAAGAGCGGTCGCAAAGTCCCTCCGTTCTATTGTATTTCCTCTGCGCCCTCCGTGTTCTCTGCGCCTCTGCGGTTCATGAGTTTTCGGAGTTTGAAGCATGAGTGTGGTTTGGACGAATGAATTGCGCGCCAGTGTGTGCCGGCACAGCGAGCGGGGGTACCCGGACGAGGTGTGCGGGCTGCTGATCGGCGTGCAGGAGGGCGATGAGAAGGTGGTGCGGGAGGTCGTGCCGGTCGAGAATGCGTGGGAGCAGGTGGACGAGCGACGGCGGCGCTTCCGCATCGGGCCGGAGGTGATCGCGCAGGAGGAGCGGCGGGGGCGCGAGGCGGGCCTGAGCATCGTCGGCTTCTACCATTCCCACCCGGACAGCGAGCCGCGCCCCTCGGAGACCGACCGCGAGTTCGCCTGGCCGACCTATGCCTATCTCATCCAGGGTGTCTACAAGGGCATCGCCCTCGATGTCAAAGGCTGGGTGCTCAAAGACGACCGTTCCGGCTACAATGAAGAACAACTCATCGAGCGTGGGTAGGGAGGATACATGAACCACAGAGACACAGAGAGCACAGAGGAGAGAAAGAGGGGACATTGTTTTTTCTTCTTCCCTCCGTATTTCTCTGTGTCCTCTGTGTCTCTGTGGTTCAAACGTTCCCTTTTGATATGAGGAGGCTTTGAATGGCGGAGAATGTGACGATTCTGATCCCGACGGCGCTCAGGCCGTTCGCGGGGGGCAAGGAGCAGGTCGCGCTGGCGGGCGGCACCGTCGGTGAGGTGCTCGGGCAACTGACCGGGGAGTACGCGGACCTCAAAAAGCACCTCTACAACGACAGCGGGCAACTGCGCTCGTTCGTCAATGTCTATCTCAATGACGAGGACATTCGCTATCTCCAGAAGGACGCGACACCCGTTGCGACTGGCGATACGGTGACGATTGTGCCCTCCATCGCGGGGGGAACCGCCCCCTCCCCAACCCTCCCCCGCCATGCGGGAGAGGGAGCAGATGCGGAAGACGTGGAGTTGTCGCCGGACGAGATCGGGCGGTACAGCCGCCACCTGATTATGCCGGAGGTGACGCTGGCGGGGCAGAAGAAGTTGAAGCAGGCGCGTGTCCTGCTCGTCGGCGCGGGTGGCCTCGGCGCGCCGCTCGGCCTCTACCTGACGGCGGCGGGCGTCGGTCACATCGGCATCGTCGATGCCGATGTCGTGGACTCCTCGAATCTCCAGCGGCAGGTGACCTTCACGACCGAGGACATCGGCACGTCGAAGTTGGAGGCGGCGAAGCGGCGGCTGACCGCCCTCAACCCGTACACCGAGATTACGACCTTCGAGACGCGCCTCTCCAGCGAGAACGCTTTGGAGATCTTCAAGGACTACGACATCATCGTGGACGGGACGGATAACTTCCCGACGCGCTACCTCGTCAACGACGCCTGTGTGCTGCTCGGCAAGCCAAATGTCTACGGCTCGATCTTCCGCTTCGAGGGGCAGGTGTCGATCTTCTACGCGAAGGAAGGCCCTTGCTACCGCTGCCTCTACCCGGAACCGCCACCGCCCGGCCTCGTCCCCTCCTGCGCGGAGGGCGGCGTGCTCGGCGTGCTACCCGGCATCGTCGGCGCGTTGCAGGCGGCGGAGACGCTGAAACTGATCCTCGGCATCGGCGAGCCGCTCGTCGGGCGCTTGCTGCGCTTCGACGCGCTGAAGATGCAGTTCCGCGAGTACAAACTGCGCAAGGACCCGACCTGCCCGATCTGCGGCGAGCATCCGACGCTCCATCATCTGATCGACTACGACGAGTTCTGCGGCATCACGCCGGGGCCGGAGGTCAATCTGGAAGCGCAATGGGAGATCACCCCGCGCGAACTGAAGCAGCGGCTGGACACCGGCGAGCACATCGTCATCGTCGATGTGCGCGAGCCGCACGAGTGGGCGCTCGGCACGATCAAGGAGCCGGATGTCCGCTTCATCCCGCTCGGCGATGTGCCCGCGCGGATGCACGAACTCGACTCGGCGGACGAGATCGTCTTGCAGTGCCGCTCCGGTGTGCGCTCCGCCAAGGCGCTCGGCATCCTCAAGGACGCGGGCTTCCGCAAACTGAAGAACCTCACCGGCGGCATCCTCGCCTGGTCCGAGGATGTGGACCCCTCGCTACCGAAGTATTAGGGGCCGGTTTCTAAACCACCAAGACACCAAGACACCAAGGACACCAAGAGAATGCAAGAAAGTATTCCCTTGGTGTCCTTGGTGTCTTGGTGGTTCCTTAAGCCCCGTGTGCGGGGAAGATACCCGCTTGCCAGGTCGTACGGTCTCAGTGTAGGGTGGCGGCGTGTGGAGGCGGTCTCGTGAGAGGACAGAGGACTGATGCGACGTTGGGGTTTATTTCTCTTGATCCTTCTGCTCGTCGGTTGCGGCGGCAGCAGCGCCACACCAACGCCCACACTCGCGCCATCGCCGTCCGCCGCCCCAACCGCCGTGCAGGTCGCCCCGACTGCCTCCCCGACGAGCGCGCCGACTGCCGCCCCCACAGCGACGACGAGCGCACCGACCGTGGCCGCCACGAGCGCCGGCGGCACGGCGGCAGCGACGACCGTCGCGACGAAAGCGCCCGCACCCGCCGCTACTGCCACCGCCACTGGCGATCTCACGCAACTGCACGTCGGTGACAATGGCGACGGTTACGGCTTCAATGTCTGGGGATTGAGCGGCGACCAGGCCTTCCGCGATAAGGTCTATGCGAACGTGCAGGGCGCAGGCTTCGGCTGGGTGCGCCAGCAGGTGGTCTGGGCGTCGATGGAACCGCAGAAGGGCAATTACGGCAACGACACGACCGCGCAACTCGATCAGTTCGTCAGCGGTGCGAGCGCGAAGGGGTTGAAAGTGCTCCTCAGCGTCGTCAAGTCGCCCGATTGGATCGGCGCGAATGGTGGCCTGCCGTCGACCCGGACGCAGGACTTCACCGATTTCATGGCCTTCCTGACCCAGCGGTACAAGGGGAAGGTGCAGGCATACGAGATCTGGAACGAGCAGAATTACGCGGTCGAGACGGGCGGCAAAGTCAATGTCGCGGCCTATCTGCCCGTCCTCAAGGCGGGTTTTCAGGCGGTGAAGAAGGCGGACCCGAAGGCGATTGTCGTCATGGGTGGCCTGACCCCGACGGGCGTCAATGATCCGTCGATCGCCCTCAATGATGTCGAGTACCTGCGGCAGATTTACGCCCTCAACGGCGGCGAAATCAAGCAGTACTACGATGTGCTCGGGGCACACCCCGGCTCGAACTGCAACGACCCGGATCACTCCTACCCCGACAACCCGCAGGGGTGCGACGTGAACGGCGATGGCAAGCCGGATTTTGCCAATGACAACTCCTTCTACTTCAAGCGCATCCTCGATCTGCGCAAGGTGATGGAGGACGCGGGCGAGGGGCAGACGAAGATGTGGCTGACCGAGTTCGGCTGGACGACCGCGAACCAGGCGAAGGGGTACGAGTACGGCAAGTTCGTCTCCGATGCGCAGCAGGCGCAATACCTCACCCGCGCCTTCGCATTGGGCAAATCATATCCGTGGATGGGCGTGATGTTCGTCTGGAACCTCAACTTCGCCACCATCACCCAACCGAGCGACGAGAAACACCCCTGGGGCGTCCTCACGAGTGACTGGTCCCCCCGCCCCTCCTATACCGCGCTGAAGGGCATGGCGAAATAAAAGTGGAAGGACTGAGGACTGAGGACTGAGTGGGAAGCGGGCCATCTCAGTCCTCAGTCCTCAGTCCTCAGTCCTCAGTCCTTCCCTATCATCAATCCTTCCCCTTCGGGATACTTTTCGTGGTACAAAGGGGGTGGTGTGATGCCGCTTTGCGACGAAAAGGAGTACGCAATGATGCAACCGACCACAACGGCGCAGCCGACAGCGCCGTTCCCCACGGCGACCGGGCGCGGTGCGGACGCGGCGCCGGTGGTGCTGCGGACGGCGGGGCTGAAGAAGCTCTTCGGCCGCGTCACCGCCGTGCAGGACGTCTCGATCGCCGTGCAGCAGGGCGATGTCTTCGGCTTCCTCGGGCCGAACGGCTCCGGCAAGACGACGACGGTGGCGATGATCCTCGGCCTGATCGAGCCGACGGCGGGCAATGTCGAACTGTTCGGGCAGACGAGCACGGAGGGTCGCTACAACGCGCTCCATAAGGTCGGGAGCATCATCGAGTCGCCGGCCTTCTATCCCTTCCTCTCGGGTCGGGACAACCTGCACGTCGTCGCACGACTACGCAATGTGCCGAAGGCGCGCGTCGGCGAGGTGCTCGATCAGGTCTATCTTGGCGATCGTGCGGACCGCAAATACAGCGCCTACTCGCTCGGCATGAAGCAGCGGCTGGCCATCGGCGCGGCGCTGCTCAATGACCCGGAACTGCTGATGCTCGACGAGCCGACGAACGGCCTCGACCCGGAAGGGATGGTCGAGGTCCGCAACCTGATCATCCATCTGGCGACACAGGGCAAGACGATCTTCCTCTGCTCCCACCTGCTCGCGGAAGTCCAGCAGGTCTGCACGCGCGTCTCCTTCATCAATCGCGGCGTGATCGTCAAGCAAGGCACGACAGAGGACCTGCTGCGCACCGGCAACAGCCACTATCTGGAAGTGGACGATCTGCCGCGCGCGATAGACCTCCTGCGCAGTATGCCTTCCGTCACGGAATGGCGCCCCGAGGGGCGGGGAGTGCAGTTCGCCTGCGAGGGCGATTGCGCCGCCGATGTCGCGGCGGCGGTGGTCGGCACGGGGCTGCGCCTCAACCGCCTCCAGCCGGTCGAGACGAGTCTGGAGTCGATTTACCTCGAACTCGTCGGCGCGGACGCGCAGATGCAGCCCGGCATGACCGCCGGCACCGCCGGTCGCTCATAGCATGGTGGCGTAGGCTTTAGCCTGCGCGAGAGACCGCAGGCTAAAGCCTACGCCACCATGCTATGAGCGACCGGCGGTTCCGGCGGTCATGCCGGGCTGCATCTGCGCGTCCGCGCCGACGAGTTCGAGGT
>JBPCMC010000495.1:0-5664 GCA_051002645.1 Thermomicrobiales bacterium | reverse complement strand
TCGTCGAGACGCTCGGGCGCGCCAACGGTATCCGCTCGCTCTGCATCTTCGGCGGGCGGGCGATGGGCCCGCAGATCAGCGCCGTCAAGGCGGGGCCGCAGGTGATTATCGGCACGCCGGGGCGCGTACTCGACCTGCTCAAGCAGGGCGTCCTGAATCTCGGGCGCGTCAACTACGTCGTGCTTGATGAGGCGGACGAGATGCTCGATCGCGGCTTCGCGCCCGATGTCGAGCGCATCCTCGGCTTCGTGCCGCGCGAGCGCCAGACGGCCCTCTTCTCCGCCACGGTGCCCGAATGGGTACAGGGGACGGCGGCGAAATATCTCAATAACCCGGCGATGGTGCAGATCGACACCCGCCCGGAGGACGTGCCGAAGATCGAGCACATCATCTACGATGTACCGGAGGGGCAGAAACTGCCCGTGCTCCGCGTCCTCCTCGATGGGCGCGGCGACGAGAGCGTCCTCGTCTTCGGGCGGACGAAGCACGGCGTCAAGAAATTGGCGCGGCAGCTGGTCGCCCTCGGCTACCCGGCGGCGGCCTTGCAAGGCAACCTCTCGCAGAATGCCCGCGACGCCGTGATGGCCGATTTCCGCAGCGGGCGGGTGCCGATCCTCCTCGCCACCAACGTCGCGGCGCGTGGCCTCGATGTCGAGCACATCGGCATGGTGATCAACTACGAACTGCCCGAGACGACCGACCTGCTGACGCACCGCGTTGGCCGGACGGGGCGGATGGGCCGCGAGGGCGACGCCGTCACCCTGCTCATGCCGAGCGACGAGTCGAAGTGGCGGCAGCTCCAGCGCAGCCTGCGCGTGCGCATCCCGCGCAAGGCGTGGACGGGCGATCTGCCGGCGGTCCCCGCCTCCATCGACGCCTTCCCGCTCTATCCGAAGCGCGAGGAGCGCGGCAGCCGGTCGGAGCGCCCGATGCCGGCGCAGCGTTCGGCGCAACCGATCCGCCAGCGATCGAGCGCCTCGGCTCCATCCCCGTCACGCCGCCCGGAGCGGCCGGAGCGCACCGAGCGACCCGCCGCCATGTCGGACCGCGCGCGCTTGCAGCCGGAGCGGATCGCCGCCCGGCCCGCGACGCCGATTAACCCGGAGCGATTCCGCTTCGTCGCCTCCCGCGATGAGGATCAATCGTACGCACGCGGGGAAGTCGCCGAGCGCGAGCCGTCAACGACGAGCGCACCGGGCTTGCTGCCGCCGATGTTGAGCACGCAGGTGGGGGCGCTCCTCTCCCGCTACCAGGAGACGGGCACCGTCGCCACCCCGGTCGATGTGCCGCTCACCCGTCGGGCCCCGATGCGGGCGCGCCGCGAGGAGCGGGTCGTCACCGAGGACGCGAATGCCGCGACGACGCCGGAAAGCCGGAGCGAGCGGGCGCGCACCTTCGGCCGTAGCGGGTCGTCAGCCGACACCCCCGCCACGGGAGATGCGACGACCGGCGTCATCACGAAGATTGTCAAGGCGCGCGGCTTCGGCTTCCTGCGGGACGGATCGGGCACCGAGCGCTTCTTCCATCGCAACGATGTCAGCGGCGCGGATTTCGATACCCTCACGGTCTCGCAATCCGTCCGCTTCACCCCGGACCCAACCGCCAGCGGCCCCCGGCCAATCGCCCGCGCGGTCGAGCCGATCGCGTCCTGAAACAAGGACTGAGGACTGAGGACTGAGAGTGGGGAGGCGGTTGAACGTAACCACCTCCCCGCTCCTTTTTCCGGCCTCGGCAGAGAGACACATAGGGTATACTCCCCCGATAGATGATGGGCGGCGACGCCGAGGGACAAGGGAAGGGCGGCTGCGTGGCGGCAAGCGAGCAACGGACCAGGGCACGTCTCAATCTGCTCTCCTCACTCAAATACCGGGATAGTCGGGTCTTCTGGTTCGGGACGACATTCGCCAGCATCGCGCAGGCGGCCTTCCTCGTTTCCGCCGGTTGGCTCGCCTTCCAACTGCATGGCAGCGGCGCGGTTGGCCTCGTCACCTTCGCGACGATGCTCCCGCTGCTGCTCGCCACCCCCGTCGGCGGCCTGCTGGCGGATCGGATGGACCGGCGCTCGCTGGTGATCGGCGCGGAGATCGTCCAGTGCGCCGTCGCACTCGCGCTCGGTATCCAGACGGTGCTCGGGTCGATGCCGCTCGTCGAACTCGTGCCGCTCGTCTTCCTCTCCGGCATCGCGCGGGCGGTCGAATTGCCGACCGTGCAGACGATGCTGCCGAATCTCGTCCCGTCCGACGAACTGCTCAATATCTTCGCGATGAACGGTCTCGGCACGCTTGGCTCGCGCTTCGCGGGCCCGGCGGTGATGGCGCCGGTGCTCGCGACACAGGGGGCCGGTCTCGCCTTCCTGATTATCTCCGCGCTCTATCTCCCCGCCCTCGCCTTCGTGCTGCGCGTGCCGCGGATGCCCCGCGTGGACCTGGCGGTGGTCAGCGTCGGCGAGCAGATTCGCGAGGGTGGGCGGTACATCCGGCAGCGGGGGATCATCGCGCTGCTGCTCGGCGTCGTCGTGCTCCACTGCTCGCTGACGATGGCCTTCGATTCCACCCTGCCCCTCTTCGCCAAGCAAAATCTGCGCGGCGATGGCGCGATCTACTCATCGCTCGTCTCGGCCATTGGCCTGGGGGCGATCGCGGCGAGCCTGCTACTGGCGGGCGTCCGCTCGCCCTCGATGCGGGGCACCCTCCTCTTCGTTGGGGCAATCACCAGCGGCGCCGCGACCGCGCTGATGTCGACGGCGAGTGTCTGGGTGTTCGCGATGCTGGCAATGTTCGCGGTCGGCGCGTCGCAGGCGCTCTTCATGACGCTCGCCATTACCCTCGTGCAGGAGGCGGTGCCGGATGCCCTGCGTGGCCGCGTGACGGGCCTCTTCATCATGAGCGCGGGCGGCATCATGTCCTTCGGCAACCTCGCGAATGGCTACCTCGCCGATCGCTTCGGCGCGTCGCCGGTGCTCGGCCTGCCCGCTGTCGCGTTCGTGGTCCTCGTGCTGCTGATCAGTGGCGTGCGCCCGACGCTCCGCCGCCTCTACGAAGAGGGACGATTGCCCGCCGACCGCCTGGAAGCGGTGCCGGTCGGCATCGGGGACGGCTGAGATGGATGCGGGCCTCACCCCCAGCCCCTCTCCATCGCAGCGAGATCATGGTGCGTTTAGTTGTGTACAGCGATGGAGAGGGGAGCAATCGGGATACTCATTGCTCATTGCTCATTGCTCATTGCTCATTGCTGACTGAGATCGAAGACGAGTTCCATCGGCGCCCACCACTCATCGGGCGATGCTTCCGGGGCGCGTTCCTGCAAGGTCGCCATTAAGGCATTCCACTCGCGCGATTTCGGGTCGTCGTTGACGCGCACGAAATCCCGGCGCGGCTCGAAGGCGTCGTCCGTCTCGATGTACATGAACATCCGCCGCTCTCGCAGGAAGATCTTCATCTCATGTACGCCGACGGCGCGCAGCCGCGCGAGCACCTCCGGCCAGACGGCGCGATGATAGGCCGTATAGGATGCGATCTTCGCTGGATCGTCCTGCAAGCAAAGGGTCAGCCCGTACGCCTTCATCGGCGCCTCCTCCTTGAAATGACCGAACGGAGCGGGAGCGACTGCTACGTCAACGCGGCCCCGGTGGCGGTGCCCTGAGCGACATCGCGCACAGTCTGGAGCAGTCGCTCCGCCGTGAAGGGCGTCGGCAGTGGCAAGACATCGGGCGCGTCTTCGACCTTCTCGCGCGCCCTGGCGTCCGGGTTGGCACTGTAGAGGATGACCGGCAGTTGCGGCCGATAGGACGCGAGGCGGATCGTCGCCATCACGATCGGCGTATCGACATCGAAGGCATCGTCGTCCGCGCCGAGTAGAATAATCGCTGGCTGCAGGGTCGGCGCTTCGACGAGGAAGGTCGCCCGCGACTGATAGCCGCGCACCGTGTAGTTGGCTGCCGTCAGGGTCTGCACCACGAAGTCATGCACCGCTTGCCGCCCGTCCACGACGGCAACAACGCCCGTTCCCATTTCCCCACTCCCCCGCGCCATACGCTGTACGCCCGGATTCTGACTCGACCGGGAGTATAGCAGATCGAGATGTTTACGCTCCGCCTCACCAATCTGCGTGCATGTCGGCGGATGAGCCTTCGGGGATTGTCCTAATGAGTGCCGATCAACTGTTCGCGCGGCTCCGGGACCAATCGACCTTCGGCGAGCGCGGCGGCGATCCAGAGCACTTTCGCTTCTTCTACGATGGACATCATTTCTTCCAGCGTATCGCCAGCGGCGCTCAGGCCGGGAAGATCGGGAATCTCTGCTGCCCAACCATTTTCCTCGTCATGCCAGACGATCATGCGGTAGGGGCGGCGGGCAAGGGCTTCGATTTCGGGGGTGATTGCCATCGGCTCGTCGATAACGCGCCCGCGTGAGCGTTTCATATTCTCTCATTTCTTCTCAGCAGCGATGACTCCTAGGAAAGACCCTCGCTTGCGATGGCACGGACCTTCAGGACGCCATAGAGGATGTCGAAGGTCGGCGTCGGCACGCCGAGCGCCTTGCCACGGCGGACGACCGTGCCCGTCAGTTGCTCCAACTCGACGCGGTTGCCGCGCTCGTAGTCGATGGACATGGAGGTCTTCTGCTCGTAGAGGAATCGCCAGACGACATCCATCGCGGTCTGCGCCGCGTCGGCGGGGAGGGCGACACCGGAGGCGCGCCCGACAGCGATGCACTCGTCGATCAGCGTCCGGTAGAGCGCCTCGCCCTCCGGCGTCTCGCGGATCGGACCGCAGGGCATCTGACAGACGCTCGTCATCGTCGCGTGCGGCGCTTGCATGACGAACTTCTGCCAGAGCGCGACGCGCGAGTCCTCGGCGACCTCCGTGTCGACGCCCGCCTCGCGCAAGGCAGCGGCGACTCGCTCCACGCGAGGCGTCACGCCGCCCGCGAACTCGCCGAAAACGACGCGGCGCAGCGTGCCCATCTGCTCGATGACGCCCGGCTCCGCGAGCGTGGAGCGGATGAAGGTCGTCCCGGTCAGCACATGCTCCGGGCCGAGAATCTCCGCCAGTTGCTCCGCGCTGTCCACGCCGTTGAGCACCGTCAGCACCGCCGTCTCAGGGCCGATCACGGGGCGGAGCGCCGTCGCGGCCGCCTCGGCGTCGTACCCTTTGACGGTGAAAAGGATGAGGTCGAACGCTCCCATCGCCTCGCTCGGCACGGCGACGGCGTTGACGGGCGCGAGCCGGTACGTCTGTTCGTCGGTGCGCACTTCCAAACCGCGCTCCCGCATCGCCGCCAGATGCGCCCCGCGCGCCACAAAGGTCACGTCATGCCCGTGGTGCGCCAGGATACCGCCGAAATAGCCGCCCAATCCGCCGGAACCCATCACCAACACCCGCATCGCTCGCCCTCCTTTGATCATTCGGTGGGGCAGGTTTTCAACCTGCCGGATCACAGGTTGAAAACCTGTGCCACCGATGCCTTCCGGTCGCCCTTCGCCTCCGATGCACCAGTGTACGGTGGGCGGTGCGGCTTTCATAGCCCCGGAAGGCCCCCACCCCCACCTGCCCAGAGATACGGTATTGGCTGTCAAGCAGCAGAGAGTAGCGGATCGACGATTCGATAATTCGACCGATACCGTTGCTGTTTCGTCACCAGCGCCCACGCCAGATGCAACAGC
>JBPCMC010000494.1:0-8849 GCA_051002645.1 Thermomicrobiales bacterium | reverse complement strand
GAGATCTGGGCACACGCGACTTTTCGCATGTCCGGTGCGGACGCGGAGATGGTAAAAGTCCCCGTGCCCTCATCGAACGCTTCACCGAGACGCTCTGCTACGTCGCCTGATTGGGGAAAGTCGAGCTGAGAGCGTCAGGATGGCCGTCTTCACGATCCCGGCGACGATGCTGTATGCCTTGGCGGTGGGGTGCGTCCCATCGCTCTGGAAGTACACTCGATTCATCTGCGCGCCTGCGACACCGATTGTCGGATCGGCGCTGACGTCGGCCAGGGCATCGGCAAGCGTGGTCAGGTTTGTGCGGATAGAGGTGTTGTAGCGTTGCCGCTCGTTCTCGTACGTCCTCCCCCCGGATAGCGGGACACTATTCGGCAAAATCGTCAGGGCCACGATCTTGAATCCGACCTTCCGCCGCGCCTGGCAGAACGTGACCATCTTCGCGAATGCCTCATCGACGCTCGCGCCCGCGCCCAGGTCATTGGTCCCGCCCAGCACGATGATATTCTTGCTCCGGCTGGCGGCATAGAGCGGGTCGATGGTCCTGGGCGCCTGGGGGAGCAGTTCGGCGAGCGTCACCCCTCCCATCACACCGAGATTGACCGCGTCGTACATGGCCGGCGCGAGCAAGGCAATCGTCTGGGCCGGGAAGGTCTCTGTCGGTTGGACACCCAGGCCGTACACCATCGACGCACCGACAAAGACCAGCAGCGGTTTCGTCGGCGTGCCCGTCGTGGTTGGCAGGCGCGCGCCCACCGTCGAGACCGGAATTGCTGCGGTCACGGCGGCAGTCGGAGCGGGTTGCGCCGTCGCTATCGGGGGCGTCGTCGGCTGAATAGCCTGCGAGACCGTTGGGACGAGCGTTGGAGGAACGGATGGTGCGACCGTTGAGGCAACGGGTGTTGCGCTCACGGTTGGAACGGAAGTCGCAGGGAGCGGGGGAGCGGCGGTCGTCGCGGGCGCGGGCTGCGGCGTGCTAGTCGCGACACCTCCGCACGCGGCGGCGAGGGCGTTGGCAGCAATCGCGACCGCACCGAGGAGCACGCGACGACGGGCGAGCGAGCGGCTCAACGGTTCACCAGCCATCGGTTCCTTCTCTCCATCCGACCGGCGATCAGCGGCCAATGCGACTCAGCAGCGGGTGACGTGGGCCGAGACCGCGAGCCAGCGCCCGCCCCGGCGTGCCCACACGTCCGTATAGCGACCAGCGCCGGGCCGACCGTCCGGCATCGTGTAGGTGGTCCGCGCGTGGATAATCGCGACATCCCCCAGGATGCGAACATCGACATCGTGGGCCTCGAGATGCGCGATCGTGACGGGGCGCGCGGTCTGTTGCAGGAAGGCGTCCCGGTCGATGAGGCTCCCATCGGGATTACTGCACAGAAAATCCTCGGCCAATATCTCATCGAACCGGCGGACATCCGACGTCTGGACCGAGTGGATATAGTCGTGGTTCAGATCGCGCAGGTTGTCGAGATCGGTGGTGACTGCGGTGCTCGCGTTCATGCGCTGTTCCTTCCTTGTCCATCGCTCTTCGCGGATGACGTTGATTACTCATGCTGCAATGGAGACGCCTGAATCATCGTGGCGCGGGGATTCCGGGCAGCGATGACCGGCGATCAAACGACTGTGCTGAGTATACCTCATTGCTATGGAACATTTGCCGGAGCGCCCTCTCTCACCGAGTTCTCATTTGTACCGCTCCCTCCTCTCATTCGGGCGCGGCATGATGGGGATGTACCGGGAATGGCCCGGCACACGGTCAACTAAGGCCACCGCTCGCGAGAGGAGCGCCCCGATGATGCAAACAAAGGCGCCGATCGTCGGCGCCACGCGCGGGCGGTCGCTCATATTTCAGGGGATCGCGGGATCCCTGGGTCATATCACCATCAGGAGGTTTCCCATGTCGTCATCGCTCATTTCTGCCGAACAGTCTCCCATCGCCGCCGGTCTCGTCGCTTCCCGCCCGGAACGGGCGATGCGCCGCCTGGGGCGACGCCGGTTGCTCGCGGCTGCGACGGGCCTCACCATGCTCATCCTCACCCTGACGGTGCCGGCCATCGCCGTGGGCGCGCAGTCCGCCTATCCGCCGAACACCGTCGTGAGCACCTACTTCGATGCGCGCTACGGCGAGGTCTCCGTCGCCACCGACGCGAGCGGCAACCTGATCGACATCAACGCCGTGACCGGGCAGCGCATCTACCCCTACGCCGACTACACCTCGGCATACACGAATGCGTATCTCGCCCCGGCCTACAGGAATGGCTATGTCGCGCCGAGTTATGTCGCGCCGAACTACGGGAGCGCCACCGCCTACAGCTATGCCAACCCCGCCGCATACAACGGTTCTACCGCCTACCGGCAGTACACCGACAACAACTCGAACTGCGCAAATGGTCAGGTGACGCAGACAGCGAGCGGCTACTACTGCACGGCGACCGGCACCCCGGCCTTCAGCGTCGGCTGAGTCTGGCGGTGATCCGCATCTTCTGACCTCTCCTTCCCCTGCCCTTTGCACCACCGAGGGTCCCCCGCCCTCGGTGCTCTCTTTCCTAATCCACCAATCGATCGCTCGGTACAAGGAGCCCACGATGGCACAAGCGATGCAACCCGTCTCCCAGCCGATCTTGTCGTTCGGCTTTTTTGTCGTTCGTTTATTCAGGTAGCCACCGTCGTGGTGCCGCGTGCCCAAGTGCGGGCGGCACGCGATGTGCGTTCCCGTTTCCTATGCCTCGGGGTGCGGCCACGACAATGTCGGAGGTGTCCCGTGCGATTTCGTCTCGCCTGCGTCGCGCTCGCGCTCGCCTCGTTGCCGCTCATGCTTGACGTATCCTCCATTGCGGTGATTGCGGCGCAGGAGAATACGGAAGCGCACGACCTTCCCGGCGGCACGATCACGCTCCCCACCGGGTTCACCATCGGTGTCTACGCGTCGGGCGTCGGCCAGGCGCGCTTCATGGCGGTGCGGCCCTCCGATGGCGTGCTCTTCGTCGCCGATGCGAACGGCCGCATCCTCGCCCTCCCGGACGCGAACCATGACGGCACTGCGGATGATGTCGTCGTCTTCGCCAGTGGTCTTAATCTGCCATCGAGCATCGCCTTCTACCAGGACTGGGTCTACGTCGCCGAGACGAACGCGGTCGTGCGTTTCTCTGCGCCGAACAACGCCATGCAGCCGCAGGGCGACGCGGAAGTGATCGTCCCCAATCTCCCGCCGCCGACCGACCACTGGACGCGCACGATCGCCTTCGGGCCGGACGGCAAGCTCTATCTCGCCATCGGCTCCTCCTGTAACGTCTGTAATGAGGGTGACAGCCGCCGCGCCGCGATCAGCGTCTACGACCCGGATGGCACGAATGGCAGGCTCTTCGCCACCGGGCTGCGCAACGCCGTCGGCTTCACCTGGCAGCCGGGCACGAATACGATCTGGGCGACGGTGAATGGGCGCGATAGCATCGGCGATAACATCCCGCCGGACGAGTTGCGCATCGTGCGAGACGGCAGCTTCAATGGCTGGCCCTCCTGCTACAACGGCACCACGCCGAACCCGGAATACGGCGACCCCTCACGATGCACGAGCGCTGTCCCGGCCGAGGTGGCGCTCCCGGCGCACTCTGCCACGCTCGGCATCACCTTCGGCGACCGGTTCAACGCCCCGCAGGAATTCAGGGACAGCATCTACATCGCCTATCACGGCTCGTGGAACCGTACGGTGAAGACCGGATACAAGGTCGTGCGTGTGCCATTCGTGGATGGCAAGGCCGGACAGCCGGAGGACTTCGCATCCGGCTGGCTACCCGGCGATCCAAACCGCCCCGGCCCGGTCTGGGGCAGGCCGGTCGGTGTGACCATCGGGGGCGATGGCGCGATGTACGTCACGGACGATGACAACGGTCAAGTCTACCGCATCGCTGCGACTGGGTAATTGGGAGAGTGTCGCTGTAGCACTGCGCTCTGTGCAGGTGGCCGGTGAATTGTCGGGTACGCTACGTCTCCTCGAAGAGTCGCGCGATCTCGTCCCGCGCGAAGATCGGCAGCGGTCGCCGCCGCGTGCCCTCGACGAGCATCACGCCCTGCTCCGCCGGGACGACCTCGCCGATGACGCGAGCATCGATGGACGCGCGGGCGAGCGCATCGAGGACGAGGCCCGCATCGTCGGGAGGGAGCGTGAGCAGCAGCGCGCCGGAGGCGATGGTGCCGAAGGGGTCGAGGCCGAGCGCCTCGCACAGTGCGTGGCCCTCCGGGAGCACGACGATGCGGTCACGGTCGATGCGTAGGCCGACGCCGGCGACCGCCGCGAGTTCGTGCAGCGCGGTGGCGATCCCGCCCTCGGTCGGGTCGTGCATCGCATGGACGCGCGCCACGTCGCAGGCGATCGCCGCCTCCCGCCGCACACTGATGCCGGGCGTACGCAAGAAGCTCTTCGCCGTGCGGATGACGGAGGCGGGCACGCCCCGCGCCAGCAACGCGCGCTCCTTCTCGCGCGCGATGATCGCTGCCCCCTCGATCGGTATTCCATTGGTCAGCATCACCGCATCGCCCACCCGCGCGCCCGCCGTCGTCACCAGCCGGTCCTTGGCGACTTCGCCGAGCATCGTCCCGGCCACGAGCGGTCGGTCGATGCCGCGCGTTACCTCGGTGTGACCGCCGACCAGCGCCACCGCGTGCGCCGCGCACGCCTCGGTGATCTGTGCGAAGAGCCGCCGGACCGTCCCCTCGTCGGTGGCGCCCTCCGGCAGCAACAGCGTGGCGAGGAACCAGCGCGGCGTGGCGCCGCGTACGGCGATGTCGTTGACGTTGACGGTCACCGCGTACCAGCCCAGTTCGTCGGTGGCGAAGGTGATGGGATCGGCGGCGACCACGAGGTAGCGGTCGCCGAGGTCGATAACGGCGGCGTCCTCGCCCACGCGCGCGCCGACCACCACGCGCAGGTCGCGGACGGCGTGCGCGTCGAGGACGGATTGCAGCAGGTCGGCGGGCAGCTTGCCCGTTGGTAGGAATGGCATCGCGTCTCCCAGTATACGGCCAATGCCGCGCATTGCGCTCATCGGCCCGTTGGATGGTCACGCGGGCGACACGAACGTACAATATGCTCGGGGAGCGCGGACGTGGGAGAGATGCGATGCAGGATCAAGCAGACTGGCACAGGCGGGGCATAGCGGCGGCGCTCTGCGCGCTGTTCGTGCTCATCCCCGCATATGCGCCGTCCCACGTTGGTGCCGATCCGGTCTCCGCAAGCGCGCTGGTGAACTTCGCCGACCCCGCCTTCCGCGCCCTCTGGCGACGCACGGACGACCTCGCGCAGGGGCGGCGCTCTTACCTCTGGGGGCCGCTCGACCGGCAGACATACGTCATCGCGCGCGAGCCATATGCCGAGGCGCCCGGCGGCGCGCGGCTCGTCGAGTACTTCGACAAAACGCGGATGGAGCGGACAGACCCGACGGGGAGCCGCGCCGCCCCCGGCTTCGTGACGAACGGGCTGCTGGCGACGGAGATGATCACCGGCCGTCTGCAACGCGGCGACAAATCCTTCGAGACGCGCTCCCCCGCCGCTGTGACCATCGCCGGAGACGCGAGCGACCCGGACGGCCCGACCTACGCCACCTTCACGAATCTGACCGCCGCGCCGCCGCTGGCCGCCAATGCCCCGCTCACACAGACGGTGGATCGCAGCGGCACGGTCGGCGGCGGGCCAGGTGGTGTGACGGCGGGCGATCTCGTCGCCGAGACGAATCACCGCACCGCCTCGGTCTTCCACGATTTCATCTTCGGCGCCGGCCCGATTATCGTCAGCGATCAGACGACGACGGGGCCGCTCTTCGCCAACGGGTACGCGGGCGGCGTCGGCTTCCCGATCACCGAGGCGTATTGGGCGAAGGTGCGCGTCGCCGGGGTGCAGAAGCAGGTGCTGGTACAGGCATTCGAGCGGCGGGTGCTCACCTACACGCCCGGCAATCCGCCCGGCTTCGAGGTCGAAGCGGGCAACGTCGGCCTGCAATACCGCCGCTGGCGGTACGGCGATGCGCAGCCGCCCGCGCCGAGCCAGCGCATCGCCTTCACCGCCAAATCGGGCGGAGGCACGGCGGCGCTCGTCGTCGCCGACGCGGACGGCGCCCACCGCACGACCGTCGCCACGCCCGCCGGCGACGCGCGCTCCCCGTCATGGTCGCCGGACGGTATGCAAGTCGTTTACGCGACGGGCGGCAAACTCTCCATCGTCGGCGCGGACGGCAAGGGGAACGCCGCAGTCACCGACGGCCCGAGCGATGATCTACCCGCCTGGTCGCCGGACGGCTCGCGGATCGCCTTCGTGCGCGGGCACGATCTCGCCGTCCTTTCCGTGGCGAATGGCGGCGTGACGACGCTCTTCGCGGGGGTGCCGGGCGTCAACGCGGTCGCATGGTCGCCCGACGGCTCGCGCGTCGCCATCGAGCGCGACACGAGCATCTGGACGCTCAATACGGACGGCTTCGGGCTGCAACTGGTGCTCGCAGGCACGAACGGCGCCGCCTTCCGCGCCCCCACCTGGACACCGGACGGCACGCGCATCCTCGCCACACGCGAGGCGGGCGGGGCGAGGACGGTGATCGTCGCGACCGCCGACGGCAAGGACCAGCGCGATCTCGCCGGCGGGACTGGCGGCGCGGTCTCGGCGGACGGCCTCCGCGTCCTCACCGTCTCCGCCGTCGGCCACCTGCTCGGCGTCAACTTCCAGGGACTGCAACCGCGCCCGCTCTCCCCCGATGGCGAAACTGTCGCCTTCCCTATCTGGTCGCCATAACGGGGAGCGCCAGCATTATGTGGAGGCACGATTCGGTAGCGCAGGCAGAGAGCCTGCGTCCCTAGAGCGGGGTTCGGTGCAATTACGTCGGTGGTGGCGGCCTTTAGCCTGCCACAGTACGGGAAGGGAACTGGCAGGCTAAAGCCCGCCACCACCATCATTATTCACGCTCTAGAGGAAGCCCTTCGCGACGATGTCGCCGGTGGGGGCGGGGCTGCCGCCCGACGGCTCGACGCTGACCGCGACCGCCTGCGCGTTCGTCACGTCGCCGTGCAGGAGACCGCTCCATGTGCCATCCGGGTTGGGAGAGAAGAGGCCCGCGCCGACCGGCGTCGCGCCCGCGATGAACCAGACCTCGTAGACTTTCCCATTCGTCAGCGCGGGCAGGCCGGCGATGGTCAGGACGGCGGCCTGATTGTTGGCGAGCCGCAGCACCTCGCCGCGCGCGGGCACATTGGCCGAGGTCGCGGAGAGCGGCCTGGTCATACCGGCGGCGGCAATCGCGCTGCTTTGCGTCGCGATCACATGATCCTTGCCGCCGAGGTCACGGTTGAGCGCAACCGCCCAACTACCGAAGCCGAGACTGAGGACGAGCAGGATCACCGCCGCGAAGGGCCAGACGACCCCGCCGCTCCGCCGCGTACGGGCGCGTTCGATCGGGATGGGTTGTGGAGCGGGAGATTGATTGCCCGCTTCGACCAGCGCCTCGCGGTAGACATCGGCCATCAACCGCAGGCGCAACTGAGGGCTCGGCATCATGGGAGGGAGGCTGGAGGGGAGCATCGCCGCCGTCTCTTTCAATAGTGCCACATCGTCCGCCGCGTCGGTGTGGGTAGCGAGGTATTCCTCTACCGCCGCCGTTTCTTCCGGCGAGAGCGCATGGAGCGCGTACGCCGCGAAGAGCGTGGCGGGAGATTCGTCCGCGTTCGGCGGATCAGATGTCCGTCCATTCTCCGGGGCATTCACCGTGCGCGCTCCATTCCCTCGTCAACCCCATCCGGTACGCGCAACAGATCGCGCAACTTATCGAGTGCCAGACGCATACGCCCCTTCACCGTCCCGAGCGGGATACCGACCCGCTGGGCGATCTCGGTCTGGGTGAAACCGCCATAGTAGGCGAGAGCCACCACCTGCCGCTGTTCGGCCGGCAAGGTCGCCATCGCCTGCTGCACCCGCTCGTGTTCCAATCCCTGCACCACTTCCGCCCATGTATCCTCTTTGGCGGGCAGCGGCATCGCGTCGTCGATCACCGTATCTGCGCTCGATTTCGACCGCGCGCTGCGCATCTGATCAATCGCGCGATGATGCACGATCGTCAGCAGCCACGTCCGCACGGTGCCGCGCCGCGTGTCGTAGGTCGCGCCCTGCCGCCAGATATTGAGGAAGGCTTCTTGCACCACATCCTCGGCGGCGCCACGCTCCCCAAGCAGCCGATAGGCAAGCGCGAAGGCGATTCCGCTGTACCGTGCGTAGAGCAATTCGACCCCGTGCGGATCCCGCTCCACGATCCGGTGGAGGATCGCGGCATCGACACCCTGATCTGGACTCTCCCCTGCCGCCGTCATGCTCTTCCTTACGATACGCAAACCCTACCGCCCCGGATCACCCGCAGGATTGCTCACCCGAGCATGAGTCTACCCGGCGGCATTATACCGACATCTGGCAGGCAAGCGCGATTTCTTTCATCGCGCGGCGGAATATCCAGACAGCGTGCGGCGTGGCCCCGTTCTTGCAGTAATCTTCCCGGCTTTCTTTCGCACTGTTTCGGCATCATTAAAGAGAAAGGAGCAGAGCGGGCACGGGGGGTTTGTCCGTCTCGGCGATGCGCGATTGATCCGATCCGACCATCGCTACGTATTCTCGGCAGGTACCACGGTGAGCCGGAACCGGCCCATCATCCGTAGCGCATCCACGGTGATGCACATTGCAGCGAGTCGACACGCTGCACGCAACGAAGAGGAGAGAGACATGATCAATGGGAAGGCGCCGTTCTTCAAGAACGACCTCGAGGTCCTCAACTACGCCCTCACCCTCGAGCATCTCGAGGACAACTTCTACCGGATGGCTAACG